>JAIRKW010000099.1 GCA_031259875.1 Campylobacteraceae bacterium | reverse complement strand
TACAAGCAACACTTTTATAAAATCAGGAGTTTGAAAACAATTCCGTCGGCAAACAGATACCGACGGATATTATAAGAGAGTTATTTTGACTTTTTTTTGCTGTCTTTGTCAGCAGGTTTTGTCGCTTTTGTCTCTTTTTTTGAACCGCAGCATGCCATTTTCAGCCTCCCGTAGTAAAATTTATCAGCAAAAAGCCAATATAAGACTATTTTACTCCAAATAACTGTAATGTAAACTTAAAAATGTTATCTTGTTTGTCAATATGGATAGAATAATATCGGTATATGAAATTAAAAAATATCGTGGTGGACCGTGTAGGAGTCGAACCTACGACCAATTGATTAAGAGTCAACTGCTCTACCATCTGAGCTAACGGTCCTCATAAAAACCGTAATTATATACTGTTTTACACTATAAAAAGCTAAAAGTTTGAAATATTTTCTTTATTTTTATTTTTGAACCCAAAATTAGGCTGCTTTAAAGATAGTATTTATAAAAATGAGATAGAATTCATCTTTATTATTAATGGGATAAATAAACTATGGATGTAGAAATTTCCAAAATCGCAAATCTCCCTTCTCGCTTCGGAGAGTTTAAAATACAAGCTTTCAAAGATGGCGGCAAAGAGCATTTGGCGATTTTTAAAGAGCCTTTCGGAGATACGCCCGTTGTGAGAATTCACAGCGAATGCTTGACGGGTGACGCTATCGGAAGTTTAAAATGCGACTGCCGCGACCAGCTTGAGAGCGCGCTTAAACATATATACAAAAACGGCGGAATGGTGATATATCTAAGACAAGAAGGGCGCAATATCGGACTTCTTAATAAAATTAACGCTTATGCTTTGCAGGACGAAGGGTTTGATACTGTTGAGGCAAATCACAAGCTTGGGTTCAAAGCAGATGAGAGAACTTATGAGGTAGTTGATTTTATATTTGAACATTTTGGGTTTAAAGCGATAAAACTTTTGACAAACAATCCTGCGAAGATAGTAAGCTTGAAAAGTGTGGAAATAGTGCAGAGGATTCCGATTATAACTAAAGTGAATCCAAAAAACAGCTCGTATTTAAAAGTTAAAAAAGAAAAAATGGGTCATCTGTTTTGATAAAAACTTTTCACTTAAATGGTTTTTCTCTGCCGAACTGTTTTGAGCAATCGGCTCAAAGTTTTGCCAAAACACTGCTTTTATACAATAAAACGCACAATATCACTGGCGCTAAAAATATGGCAGACATACAGGAAAATATTTATGACAGTATCTATCCGCTGCAATTTTTAGAGAGCAACCCGAAAAATGCTATAGATATAGGAAGCGGCGGCGGATTTCCGGCTGTTATCCTGGCTCTTGCCGTGCCTTCCTGTCATTTTACGCTGTATGAACCGATAGCCAAAAAAAGCGCATTTTTACATCTAATAAAAAGCGAACTGAATATCTCAAATATGGATGTAAAAACCAAAAGAATCGAAGAAGATGAACCAAAAAGTGTAGACCTCATAACTTCGCGTGCCGTATGTGATACCGGCTTATTGATAAAGTTATCTAAAGGTTTTTATGATAAAAATACAATTATGCTTCTTTATAAAGGGCAAAGGGCTGGTGAAGAGATTTTAAATCTCAAAAATGTGCAGATTTTTGCAAGGCAAAAACGAAAGTATATTTTGATAAAAGGCTTGGATAGTGCTTAAAATCATACTTTTTGCGATTTTGATATATATCGCTTATATTCTGTTTTTCGGCAAAAAAAGAGAAAAAAAAGAGGATAAAAATAGACCGCAGGAAGAAGAATTGATGGTAGAGTGCGCTGTGTGTAAAACTTTTGTTGCAATCAGTGAAGCTATTAAAAAAGACGGGCAATATTTTTGCTCTCAAAATTGTATGAAGGCTGAAGATGATAATCATAGGACATGACTTAATCGAGTTTAAACCGTTGTATCAAATCAAAAACAGCGATGATATATCAAAACTCCCACCGAATTCAACCGTCGTTTTTGAGTTTGGAGGCAATGAAAAGCTCATAAAATACTGTCATGAAAACAATATAAATTTCGCAGTGAAAACAGATAGCATAAAAGAAGCGCTTTTGTCCAATGCCGCAGGAGCGTCGTATATAATATCAAGCTTTGAAGCAGCAGCCATACAAGAGTTAGCCCAAAACTATCTGTTTGATGCCAAGATATTGCTTAAGATAGATTGTGAAGACGAAATGGAAGAAGCAGCGAAAAACAACATAGACGGCGTTTTGCTGCCAAGAGGAATTATAAATGGAAGTTTTTAAAACAATTTTTTTACTAACAGCTTTAACGTTATTGTTTGTTTTCATCGGTGGTTATATCGGTGGTCAGAGCGGTATGCTTATAGCATTTGGCATAGCGGCGGCTATGAATTTTTTCAGCTATTTTTATTCGGACAAACTTGTTTTGAAGCATTACAAAGCAGTAGAGGTAAACAGACAAAATGCGAGAGGATTTTACGAGATAGTAGAAAGTTTGGCGCAAAAAGCCAATATACCTATGCCAAAAGTTTATATTATCCCAGAAGCCGTTCCAAACGCTTTTGCTACGGGCAGAAATCCAAAAAATGCTGCTGTCGCGGCGACTGAAGGACTTTTAAACCTGCTTAGTAAAGAGGAGATTGAAGGCGTGATGGCACACGAACTCTCTCATGTAAGACATTACGATATTTTGGTAGGTTCTATTGCCGCTACCATAGCAGGAGCTATCGCTGTCATAGCCAATATCATGCAATACGGCGCGATGTTCAGTGCAGGCAGAAACCGCCAAAATCCATTCATTATGATAGTTATAGCTATCATTTTACCGATTGCGGCTATGATTATTCAAATGGCGATAAGCCGAGAGCGCGAATACAAAGCAGATGAGGGTGCTGCAAAAATCACTAAACATCCAGAATGGCTTCAAAGCGCACTTTCAAAGCTTGATACTTATGCAAAAGGCGGTGTAATGCGCCAAGCTTCCCAGGAGAGCGCTCACATGTTTATCGTAAATCCTTTTTCGGGTAAAAATATATCGTTTGCAAATCTGTTCTCTACGCATCCAAGCACAGCAGATAGAATAGCAAGATTGGAAATGCTAAAAGGAAAAGTACAGTAGATATAAAGTCAAAATGCAGAGTCTTAAGTCTTTTGTAATGCTGTGGGGCAAGTGAAAATTTCGCTTTATTTTTTGAGCGGCTTGGCAGTTCATTTTATGATATTTGCGATTTTGCTTGTAGGGATTTTAATATAGCAACCAAATCTTTACAGCTATCTCAAAATCTTTTTGTTAAATAAAAAAAGAGTAATTTACAGAAATCTGTAAATTACTCCCATCAACTTGTTATCACTTTAAGTGATTTCAAAAGCAATTTTACCCTAATTTGCTTTAATTCTCTTTCAAATATTCTTCTTTATAGAATAAATATGTTAATTATTGTAATAAAAAATTGAATATTAAACCCAACTGCAAAACTTTTTACTTATCTCATTTTGCAGCCATGAAAAGAGAATAATGAATTTTTGGGTTGTTACAGTTCGGATAAGGCTATTTATCCGAACTTACAGCGTGCATTGCGCAAATTAAAACAAAATCTACCGATTTTTCTAATTTTCAGCGCTTTTTGCGTTAGTATCTTCTTGTTTCTCTTTGGTTACGGAGCCTAAAAATTCAGGCAAATCAAGACCCGCCTGCTTTGCTATATCGTGCAGAGGCGGAAGAGTTTTGACTAGATTTTTCATAAAATTTGCCGTAGAACTTTTGTCACCGTTTGCATTATCCCAAACAGTAATTTTATCAATTTTAATGTTTTTGATAGCTTCCGTTTGCATTTTCACAATCTCTTCAAGTTTTTCTACTAAAAGCAGCGTAGTAGCGCTTTTCGCGTCGTCATTGGCGGCTTTAATCAATGTCTGATAACCAAGTGCTTTGGCGTCAAGTACTTTTTTGATACCTTCAGCTTCGGCAGATTTTACAAGCAATATCGCATCGGCTTCACCTTGAGCCAAACGACGCTGCTGTTCAGCTTGTGCGGAAGCATCAATCTCAACTTTTCTCTTTTCTATCTCACGCGGCACAACCTCTTCGGCTTCGAGACGGCGCTGTTCGGTAAAAGCTTTTGCTTTTTGTATCTCGGCTTCTGCTTCCTGCTGTGCCACTTCTCCGCGCTTTGCGGCTTCTGCTTCACGCTCAAAAAGTGTAGCGTTTGACATAGCTATCTCGGCTTTTGAAGTGTTTTCGCCTTCAACTGCTCTGGCATTAAAGTCGGCTATTTGTATCCTCTGCTCTTTGTTGTATTCTGCTACTTGTACTTGCTGTTCTTTGTTAAGTTCTGCTATGCGCACCAACTGTTCTTTGTCATACTGAGCTATTTGCACTTGTTGTTCTTTATTGTATTCGGCGACTTTTACCTGCTGCTCTTTATTATATTCAGCCACTCTTACCTGTTCGTCTTTGGCAAACTGCGCGACTTGTATATGCTGCTCTTTTTTTGCCTCTGCCTCGCCTATAGCGCCTTTTTTGTCCTGCTCGGCAACGTCTATTTTAGCTTGATTGATAGCTGTTAAAGCTGCTTTTTTACCAATGCTTTCTATGTATCCGGACTCATCTGTTATATCGGTAACATTTACGTTTATCAGACAAAGCCCTATCTTGTCAAGTTCCGTGCCGATATTTTTTCGTATTGCGTCCAAAAAACGCTCTCTGTCTTGATTTATCTGCTCAATCGTCAATGAAGCCACAGTCAAACGCAGTTGTCCTATAATAATCTCTGTCGCCATAGATTCGATATCTTTTTGCCCAAGCCCTAAAAGCCTTACAGCCGCAGAATTCATACTGTCGCTCTCTGTTGCTATGGCTACAGTGAAAGCGCTTGGCACATTAACACGGATATTTTGCATTGATAAAGCGCCTTTTAGCGGGATGTTTATCGTAAGCGGCGTTAAATCAAGATACTGATAGTCTTGTATAAGCGGCCACACGAAAGCCCCGCCGCCATGCAGACAATTGGCAGATTTGCCGCCTCCAACTTTTCCGTATACCACTAAGATTTGATTTGAGGCGCAGCGTTTATAACGGCTGGCCAAAAACATAATCAAAACAAAAATGAAGACTACGAAAAACA
>JAIRKW010000122.1 GCA_031259875.1 Campylobacteraceae bacterium | reverse complement strand
AGTTTAAAATTGAAATATGCAGGATTTCTTATCGCAATAATCTGAAAAAACAGTTTAAAATATCAATATATGGCAGAAAATATTTAAAGTAGCGAAAATACCAAACAGATAATTTATCTGTAATTTCAAAATAGTTTTATACAGTTTATACTATTTTGTCTATAAATAATATAATATTACTATTTCTATTATTTTGCGTTTTTATATATGCCGCAAAATAAGGCACTACTTCAAATATGTGATAATTGGATGAAAAAGCCGAATGTGTTTATGTTCTATTTTTATCCTTAAGCTCTTCCTCAAATAAAAAACGCACCAATTTTCTATAACGAAGACCATCTATCATAAGGTCGAGTTTTTTGGGCATACTTGTTCTGTAACTATCTACAGTTCCTTTGACGATACCAAGTTCCTTAGCCAATTCTGCATGCGTAACTTTCAGTCTGCGCATCATAATTCTCGTTTTTGTTTCCTTCATCCTTATACCTTTATAAATCCTGACAAATAGTATCACACTATACATTAAAATTTATTTTAATCAAACCTCACATTATAAAAAAAATAGCTTATTATAAACAAAAATGGTAAAATTCATATTGTATTAATCAGTGACGAAAAAGTTTTAATAAATTTTTCAAAAAACCTATAAATGCAACAGGATAAACAAATCTGTATTTTTTCAGACAGCCAATTTTCGCAAAAAAATGAACAATAGCAAGACTTTTATGTTATTTAACATATTTTGATATAAATATTATATTCATAATATTTGATAAAAAATATAAAAATTAAGAATGAGCGTTTTAGTTTGTATGTAAATTTAAGCAGTTATAAAACATTTAAATCAAAATTCAACTGTGCAATTAAAATAATATTTGTACTGAAAATAAAAAAATAGGATTATTGATATTTGCAGAGACTGATGGTTTCAATTTTATAAAGATTTGAAAAGATTTATGGAGATTTTAAATTGGTTGCGGGAGGCGGATTTGAACCGCCGACCTCCGGGTTATGAGCCCGACGAGCTACCGGACTGCTCTATCCCGCGACACAGTATGGATGGGGAGGAGGGATTCGAACCCCCGAATGACTGGACCAAAACCAGTTGCCTTACCGCTTGGCGACACCCCAATGAATGTTGCCTTTCAGTCCAAAAACAAACATCAAGGTCGGAATTATAGTAACTTTTTATCTGTTTGTCAAGGACTAATGGCTATAATTCGCCGTTAAATTTCATTTTAAAGGATGCGAGATGGCCGAAGAGAGAGTAAAAGCCGCTATTGAAGAGATAAAAAACGGCAGAATGGTTGTGATTGTTGACGATGAAGATAGGGAAAATGAGGGCGATTTGGTATATGCAGCAGATTTTTCTACTATTGAAAAGGTCAACTTTATGATAACGCATGCCAAAGGTTTGGTATGTATGAGTATCACAGAAAATACCGCTAAAAGACTTGAATTGACGCCGATGGTAACAAACAACGATTCGGCTCATGAAACGGCTTTTACTATTTCCGTAGATGCCAAAACAACCAAAACAGGCATATCGGCAAGAGAACGTGATATGACGATAAAAGTTATAGCTGACTTGCAAAGTTCACCTAAAGATTTAGCACGCCCCGGACATATTTTCCCGCTTATAGCTAAAAAAGGCGGCGTATTAGTCAGAACAGGACACACTGAAGGCTCTATAGACCTTTGCCGCTTAGCGGGCGTAAAAGAGAGCGCTATCATTTGCGAAATAGTCAAAGATGATGGCGAAATGGCACGAAGAGACGACCTTGATGTATTCTGCAAAAAACACAATATCAAAATGATATCTATAGCCGACATTATCGGATATCGTCTGAAATACGAATCTTTAGTTCATGAAATATCTCGTACAGATACAAAGTTTTTGGGTACGGATACAAAAAAAGTAGAATTTAGCGACCACTTGGATAATATTCATACCGCTTATATGTTCGGTGATATCACAGACAATGCGGCGGTGAAATTTCACCATATAGTAAAAGATATAGAGCTTTTTTCACTGAATAGGACATATGATTCACTCATCAAGTCAATAGAATACCTCAAAAAATCAAATGGCGTACTTATATTTTTGGATACTTCAAAAGGAGATAACGCCAAAGAACATGGTATTGGCGCGCAAATATTAAATGCTCTTGGCATTCATAAAATTACGCTTTTGTCAAAACAAGGCGGTAACGTTTTCTCCGCTATCAGCGGCTTTGGTCTGGATATTTTGGAAGAGATTGTCGTATAAATTTCATTTTTGTGTGCTACAATAATAGAGTCATTTTATATAAAAAGGATACTTCTATGGAAAAGCTGCATTTTGCTAAAGAATGGGATGAAGATTTTGAGGATGATATAGACTTTGAAGATGATGAAGATTTTGAGGATGACGATGATGACGATATCTACAAAGAAGAGGATGAATACGACTACGACAAAGATGAGTATGACGCGGATTATGACAACGATTACCGCGAATAGATTTGTACGGCTTGTCTATTAAAAGTATTTTGCCGATATATTTTTATATATCGGCTTTGCAGTTTTTTCCAAATAAATGTATGAAATATCACAATCAATAAGCAAATCAATATTTATTACATATTTTAAAAAATATCAAACCGATAGAATATTTTAAGTTTTTCTGTAAAAAATAAAAAAGTCGTTTCTTTAGATATATGCAAAACTTATTTAAAAAAGATAAAAAACTATACGATGGTAAAAAGACTTACTGCTGTCATAATCTCGGTGTTCTATACAGCAATGAAAAGCGTAAAGTAAGACCATTTTAGGACAGCAAAGTCTGCGATTTGCAATATCAAAGTTATAAAAAATCAACAAACAAAACTGTCAATATCATAAAATTAAAAATCAGGCTTTATTATTTTCATACTCTTACAAAAAAATTCAAATTATAAACTTTGTTTAAACTTTCTGCATTTATAATTTCGTCTGTTTTTTGTTTCGCAAGATTCGCCCAAGACACAGTCTGTCCGAACCTTTTGCGGCGAGGAATTATCCATAATGCCAATACAAGGAACGGCGCAGATGCCAACCCTACGAATATTAAATTATGAGTTGAAGCATTTCAATATGCATTCAAAATTCATAATGGAAGAGTACCTAAAAGAGGTCAATGTTGACCTTAGCGACTACACATTTGCCGCAAATTATCTATGGCTTTCATCCGCGAGCGGTTTTTATACTATCATCAATGAAACTTTTTGTCTATTTATAATGCAAGGCAGTGAAATTTCAATGCTTTTACCGCCGCTTGGCAGAAAAGAACATGTAAACAGCGCGATTGTGGAGTGCTTTAAGATTATGAATGAAAATAACACTGCCAACTATTATTCGCGTATCGATTACGTGCACGAAAAGATGTTGGAAGGTTTCACGGACTTTTTGGGAGAGGGAACCGTGATGTTTGAAATACTTGCCGATTACATAGTTGAGAAAAAACTTGTAGATTATGTCTATAAAAGCGAGGACTTGGTCGAACTCAAAGGAAACAATTACCATTCTAAAAGAAATGAGATAAATAAATTCAAAAAGGCTTACTCTGACGTACGCGTGGAAGAATTAGAGCCTGAAAAACATAAACATATGATAAACGTACTCTATCGCAAATGGACAAATGATAGAGTCAAATATATGCCCAAAAAAGAGGAGGATAGATTTTTAGAAGGTATTTTATTTGAGCAAAATGCCATAAAAAGACTTTTACTGCACTATAGAGAGTTAGAATTAACAGGTATTTGCTTGTTTATAGGAAACGAACTCAAAGGCTTCACTGTGGGTGAAAAGATAAATGACCATATTGCAAGCATTATCATAGAAAAGACCGATTTTGAAATACTTGGCTGCGCTCAATTCCTTTTTCGTGAATTCTCAAAAGTATTAAAAGAAAAGTATGCCGTAGAGTATATTAATGTCGGTGACGATATGGGTTTTGAAAATTTAAAAAAAGTAAAGATGAGTTACCGACCTGAAAAACTTATCGCCAAATACACTATTTACCAAAAATGAGAATAAAAACTGCTGCCAAAGGCGATTTGGACGCTTTGTGTGCAATAGAGGCAGAAGCGTTTAATGAAGACTCTTTTGCCTTAACAAGACAAAACTTTCTCTACCATATCGCCAAAAACAGACTGTTTATCTGCAAAATAGGCAACAAAACAGCAGGCTATATACTGCTTTTGTTGCGCAAAAATTCAAAAAAGGCAAGGGTTTACTCTATTGCCGTCAAAAAAGAGTTTGGTTCACAAGGAGTCGGTTTTGCACTGCTTGAAAAAAGTTTTACATATGCCAAAAGCATTGATAAAAAAGGTATTAAACTGGAAGTAAATATAACTAATACCCGTGCAATAGGTCTTTATGAAAAAAGCGGATTTGTCAAAAAAGGCATAATTTCAAACTACTACCCAAACGGCGCAGATGCCATGCTGATGGAAAAGATATTTTAATACTGCCTAATCTTCAATCTTTTGTTCTGAAAAACCGTATTGTTCGGCTTTAAAAATGCGCGTACCATACTCTATCTGACCATAATTATTGATGTCTTCCTTGAAAAGCTTTTCCGATTCATCATTAAAAAATCTTAAATTTATATACTCTGCGCCGATAGAAATGGAGTAATTGACCCAATCATATTCCATATTATTGCCTAAAAACGCATTAATACTTTCAAGATGAGTGTCTATTGCGCCTATGGAGTTTGCAAGATATAGATTTTTTCTATCTTCGTATTGCGTAAGATTTAATATATCCGGATGATAATTTATTTGCGTGGAAAGAAGTGATAAAGGCATCTGCTTGTAAGCTCTAAGCTGTGAAGCAAGCAAGCCGGACATAAAGCGCGGCATATTTAGATAAACCGATGATGAGTTAAGATTTTTATTGCCCTCTATTGCTTTTTTGAAGTTATCTTTCAAGCTTGTAAAATAGAGTGTATTTTCAACTGCGTTATTTTGACTTTTTACCATTTCATTTAATCCCAGCTCCAATTTGCTCTCGCCGGAAAATATAGTAATATTCCCTTTGGCAAATTTATTTAAAGCCTCTATTTGAGTGTTATAGTCAATACCGCCAAAGATAATATTATTAGACACGCTATCATACAGTGATTTATGAAGTGTAGGAATAAATATATATATGCCGTAACTGTTTTCTATCAACGTTTCAAGTCCGTCTTGTGTTATAGGCGCCACTACATACAAATAACCGTTTTTTCGTATCTCATTAAGCGTTGTTTTTATTGACTCTTCACTCTCGTCTACACTGTTGAATACGGCAAGCTCAAAATTGCCTCTCTGCCTCAAAAGATATGCTAAAACGGCATTTACAGACGTAAGCGCATAATTTTTAATACTCTTTTGCGGTATCAAAACGGCAAGCCTTATACTCCTCGAGTCATACTCATAGTACATTAATAGATTGAATATTTGTGCGTAATCGAGATAATTTTCCTCTAAGGACTTAGTAGAATACTTTTCGTCATATCTGCTCATAAAACTGAAAATTTGACCGTTAACGAGCAATCTATCTAAACACACCGCGTTACAAGGTGCAGGATTGATATTTAAAAAGACGCTTTTTGGAAGCGAAATCGGCGACGGTTTGTCACTTACGGCATATACAGCCGCGCATAAAAAAATCAATAAAAAAAATATCTTTTTCACAATAAAGCCTTTACTCTTAGCATATCTCGATAAGCCTCTTTTTTAGCAGATTCGTTTCTCAAAAGATAACTCGGATGAAAAGTCGGTATAAGTTTGGCATTCTTATACTCTATTATCTCTCCGCGTACTTTCGTAATACCGCGCTCATCACCTGTCAGATAATGATAACTTGTATTGCCAAGAGCGACAATGATTTGCGGAGATAGTATCTCTATCTGCTTAAAAAGATACGGCTTGCACATATTTGCCTCCTCCGGAGTCGGCACACGGTTTTCCGGCGGGCGGCATTTGACAATATTGGCAATATAAGTTTCACTTCGTTTTATTTTTAATACATTCTCTATCATTTTAGTAAGAAGCTCTCCTGCTTTGCCTACAAACGGTCTTCCTTGCAAATCCTCATTTAATCCTGGTCCTTCACCAATAAACATAATTTTTGCATTTAAATTACCCTCGCCGAAGACTACATTTTTGCGCGTTTTGCACAATGTGCATAAAAAGCAGCTAAGAACGTTTTTTCGTAATTCATCCATACTGTTTGGTATGGAAGCATTAGGTTTTTCCGGCACAATCTCGCGCTTTTTATAATATGTAAATCCGTACGAGCGGTATATATACAGCTCTCTCAACATTTTTAGAGTTTCAAGTTTAGACATGGAAGCAATAATAACTAATATTGACTTAAAAAACTGTTTTTTTAAACAATATGCGAATCAACGGAGTTTGGTATCAAGCCCTAAAAGAGCCTGATACTAATAAATTTACTCCGCTACTTCAACGCTTACAGGATCGCTCTCCCATAAACCGTGTTTTGTACAGTAGCTATGAGCAACTAAATTTAGTTTTGAAGTTGTAGGGACTATATTGAAAGTTACCTCCAACTGCCCTTTTGCCCCTTGACCGCCAAGTGTACCTGCAATAAAATCAGCTCTTGCCAAAAGTGTTTCGCCGTTATACAAGGATACATTAGCTATATAATGGTCAAAATCGTCCGGATGGGAATATTCCTTTCCAACTTTAACGGTTACAGCAAATTTCTCGCCTTTTTTTGTACTCTTGGCACAATGAACAAATACAGAGTGTCTATCTATATAATCCTTTTTAGACTCACGCTCAACCAAATCTATATCTACATAACGATTAATTTTAGGCATTTAATCCTCCTTATAAAATTTAGCTTCTAATATTACAAAATAATTGATTAGCACAGGTTTAAAAAAAGAGATTATTTTTGTCCTAATTAGATTTTTTTATAAAATGCGGCAAAATACTCTTGACTACATTCTTTTTAACTCTTAAAATCAGACAATTTTACAAAATAGAGACAAAATTCTAAAAAACAAAGAAAATATACAAGCATTTTTAAAGCAAATCATATATTTTAAGCAAGCTTATATATATTGATATCTGAACTTTACAATTGCTTTTAAAGTCGCAACTATTTTATTCATCCAAATTTCTGTGCAATATCTCCTCCAGCACCACTGTAGCATACGAGCCTTTTGCAAGTGAAAAACTCATCTCAAACCACGCCTCTTCCTCTTTATATTTGTACTCAAAGTCTTCCGTAAAATTCCACGCATAACGCCGTGAGCCATTCATTTTATCCAAAAAACTTTCCGCTTGAGCAAAAACTTCACTCTCTATCTCCCCTGCCAATCCCTGTGCTCTTATCGCACGTGCGCCTGCCAAAAAACCTGTAACAGTTATATTTTTATCTGCCATACGCGTACTCTCAACATCCAAATCCTCACACAAAAAAGCCTTTCCGTGCGGATAATGACAACAGACATCACCATTTAACAGTTTGAAAAATTGCGGTTGTTTTTCTACCTCTTTGATTACATCCTTATCCCATTTTAATGCACTTTGAAGTTCGGATTGATTAAAGGCTTCAAAAAATTTACTTATCTGCACTCTTTTAGTAAGCCATCTGTTAAAAAGTTCGCTTTGATATGCGCTAATCAAAAAATCTCTAAGTTTTGGATTTCTTTCCCATTTTTCACCGCTAAGTATCGCTCTGCCAAGCTCAAAATTATCACCGTCTTTACCGAAACGCTGATAGCCAAAATAATTAGGATACCCATCTTTAGATATTTTAAGGCATACTTGCGAGAGTTTCAAAGCATCAGATGGAAGAACTTTTTTTAGTCTTATAAAAAAACGATTACCTTTTAAATGCCCTATTTTTATCTTATTATTATGATAAAGTGCATTTAAAATTTTAATATTTGGGTGTGAAAAATTTTCAAAAGCTTTCGCATAATTTTTGTGTATACTCACATACTGTGTTGTCATGCCCTCTTTATCTTTCAATCCTGCATAACCAAAATCACGCATCTTTGCGCCGCTTGTATCACTAAAAACACGCAGCATTTGCCAAGTAGTCAAATCTTTTTTGCGCGTATGCAATATAAGATGTTCTCCGCTGCCGCTAAACTCATAAAGCGGTATTTCATTAACAACAAAATCACTTGAATTTTTACTAAAATGAGCTTGTTCAACAGCTGTATGATTTAAAAAAAAGAGTCTGTTCAAATATTATCCTTTAAAAATGGTGCTCTTTGCATTCGCTCAAATACTCCCCGTCACAAGCTTTAGCGAATATATTAAGAGGTGTTTTTGTCTTTTTGGCGACACGTAAAACTTTATCCCTGTTTTCGGGGGCAAACGCTATTAACATCTCATACTCTTCACCGCTGCAAAGAGTATTTTTATCTATCTGTTTATCAAATTTTACACCAAGAGAACTAAAAGCGCAAAGGCGTGACAAATCCTTGCTAAGACCGTCTGATATATCAAGTCCGCAGCGCAGATATTTAGCAGCCTTTTTGATAAACTCAGCTCTCAAAGTCGGCTGAACGAAACGCGAATTTTCAGAAACTTTACCGCCGTTTAATAGATTTAAAAGCTCGCATCTGCTCTCTCCTAAAACGCCGGTATAAGCCAAAATATCGCCTTTTTTTAGATTTGAGCGGCAGAGCGTATATTTACGTTTTTTAGCAATAATCGTTATAGAGATTATGATTTTACTGCCCGATACAGTATCTCCGCCGATGATTTTTATACCGTATTCGCAGGCTGTTTCATTAAAGCCTTTTGATAACTCTTCTATCTCTTGAAGACTGAAATTTTTCGGTACGCTTACGCCCAAAAGAGCATACTTTGGCTTTGCGTTCATAGCTATAGCATCGGAGATATTAACAAGCATAGCTTTTCGTGCAATTTGATAAAGACTCAGCCAATCGCGCTTAAAATGCGTATCTTCACAGAAAAGGTCTTTTGAATACACCCATTTATTGACAACCGCGCCATCATCGCCTATAAAAGTATTTTTGAATTGCGAAATGATAAAGGATTCTTTATCCAAAAATTCCTCCAAAAAAACAGAGTTTATTATTATAATACAGCCTCTTTAATATAAAATTAGCTCCGTTTAGTTACTTTTATACTGTTTTTTAGCTTAAACCCTTGAAACAAAAAATATATTAAGTGTTTTTGGGTTAAACTAATCAAACTTGCTTTTTCAGGAGGAAATATGTCCTATCTTATTACTGCAAATCTGTTTCGTTTTAATGCTGCAAGCGATTTACTGCCATACTACAAAGAGTATGAAGTAAGCGTAGATACAAATGGTACACTGTTGGATATTTTAAACGGTATTAAAGAACAGGATAACTCTTTTGCATTCCCATCAAACAGATTTACAGGCATACGAGTAAACTCATTTGTTGCTTTGGTAAATATGAGCGTTAGGACTATTGTTAAATTTTTGAAAACAGATAAATTTACACTTGAGCCTTTGAGCGAATTTTACGCTGTGCACGACCTTAATATAGACACGAGTCCATTTTTAAAACAGTTAGACTACCTAAAACCCTTTATGCAAGAGGGCGATAAAGAGCGGTATGAAGGGCTTGTGTCATATTATTACGCTTCTTCAACAATCGAGTTTGAACGCGAATATTTCGGTGATTCATTTATGCTTTTCGCACTGTTTTTAATTGAGAAATACCCGCATAAAAGAGATGAGATATTACGCTTATGTGCAGATGAAAAGTATGGCGTATGGCTTCATACTTCTGTCAAAAATGCTCTTATTTTAGACCCAAAAGCAGTAAATATAGAAGAGAGGATAGCAAGACTAAAAGCGGATATTTTGCAATATGTCCCCGATACCAACTCTATAACAAAGCGCGAAGCAAAATGCGCTAAGACTTTTTAAGGCAAACAAATGGCGAATTATATTATCTTCAACAAAATGAATAAAAAACTTGTTACAAAGCCTTTCAAAAATGCCAGCGAAGCTTTTTTGAGAGAATTTTATATAGCAAATTATATTATAGATACAAATGTAAGTGATATAGGCGCTGAAAAGTATACGCTCAATCCAAAAAGTTTTGCAAAAAGATTTGTTTCGCTCTTAGCACAGATTGGTAAAAACGGAGAAACCATAGTTGCTTGTGACACAAGTTCTTATCTATCGCTGATACTGACAAAAAGCTTTATTGCAAATAATCCTGATATGAAAAATGAGATGGAACAGATTTTAAATCCATTTGAGCTTACAACTGATTTTTTAGCTGATACTTTGCATATCAATACTTTCATTACAAATAAAGATACCATACAACACATCAAAAGCCGCCTCAAACACCAATTTAACGGCTTCAAAGCTGCATTTCATTATGGGGCTGATATAAGAGCCGATGAACACTCAAATAAAGAATTGGATAAATTTTTCGATACTATAGAATTAAAGCGTGTGAGATTTAGCAGAGAGTTTAACCCAAGCGGATACGAATTATTGCAATACGCACCAGAAATTGCTTTTAAAATGGCAGGTAGTATTCTTTTGGATGCATTTGATAACGGAGCAGATTTTTTAATAGTAAGCGATACACGCATATTTTATTTAATGGACCAAAAACGCAAAGAGATAGAACGTGCAATGGGACGAGAGATACCTATTTATCTTTTAACGCTGCCGCAGATAGCTTTGATGGCTGTCGGCATTATCAATAAAAATATTTTGGGCTTTAGCGCGCACAAGATAAA
>JAIRKW010000069.1 GCA_031259875.1 Campylobacteraceae bacterium | reverse complement strand
TCTCTTTCATAAGCAATGCAGATTTTTACTTTATCAAATCCATCTAAAACATCCAGTTTCATTAACGCTATTTGGTCAAATCCATTTACTCTGCTCGCAAATCTACAAGCAAGAGCGTCAAACCAACCGCAACGTCGCGGTCTGCCTGTGGTTGTGCCAAATTCATGTCCGTTTATTCTTAAAAGTTTGCCCTCTTCACCAAAATCCTCTGTCGGAAAAGGTCCGTTGCCGACTCTTGTGCAGTAAGCTTTAACGATACCGGTTACTTTGCCTATGTCTTTAGGGCTAAGTCCCAGTCCCGTGCAAGCTCCTGCTGCAACAGTACTTGAGCTTGTTACGAATGGATATGTTCCGTGGTCAATATCCAAAAGTGCCCCTTGTGCACCTTCAAGCAACACTTTTTTATCCTCTTCCAGATATTTCCAAAGAAGGGAAGTTGTGTTTGTGATATAAGGCAATAACTCTCTTGCGTAACTCTCGAATTCGACAGTAAGCTCCTCTTTGGAGGCAGGCTTGACATTAAGCGCTTTGAGAATAACATCGTTTACCCTAAAATATTCTATTAAACCATCAACAAGTTTTGGGATATTTCTAAGCTCTCCAAGACGAAAACCAACCCGTTCTATTTTAGCTGCATAAGATGGTCCTATGCCTCTGCCGGTAGTTCCTATCGCATTTTTGCCGCGAAGCTTTTCACGCGCCGAGTCAATCTGCGAATGAAAATCCAAAACCATATGCGCTTTATCACTGATGAACAGCCTTTTTTCAATATCTTTAAATTGTTTCATCTCTTCTATTAATGCATTTGGTGCAACAACAACGCCATTTCCTATAATATTAACAGCTTTGGGATTAAGCGCGCCGGATGGTATCAAATGAAGCGCATATTTTACGCCGTCAACTACTATCGTATGTCCTGCATTGTGACCGCCTTGATAGCGGCAGACTACATCATACTTTTGCGCCATCATATCAACTATTTTACCTTTTCCTTCGTCTCCCCATTGCGCACCTACTATCAAATCCGCTTTGCTCATTTTTTATTTTTCCTCTTTTATTTTTATAATTGTTTCAATAATCGCGTCCGTATACAGACCAAATCCTACTGATTCCCGCCCCTCAAAATGATAAGCTCCACCGCTTCCTAAAATCTCATTTTTATCTATAAAACTAAAAAACAAAGCATCATAATAGCGCATTTTCGAGTAAAACAGAGGCGCTATGACCATATTTTTATAGGATATTTTGTCAGCTAAAGATTTTAATTTAACAAGTTCCTCTTTTATGGGTTTTGGAGAGATATCAAGTGCATCCGCAATCTCTTCGGCTTTTTGTATTTTTGCTAACTTAACAAGCCAAGCTTCATTTGTATTCAATATATCTTCTAATTGATTGTTTGCGAAAACTTCAAGCGGAATATTCAACATTTTAGATACAATTTTTGGGATTTTTACATTGCTTAAATACAACAGCGGCAAAATATCAAAATGCCTAAAAATTCCGCTTACCGCATCTATGCAAAGTTTCAAATCAAAACCACCCATAAACTCTGCACCTATTTGATTGATTTCTACACTTGGATAGTGAAAAACCGGCTGAATATAAAACCATTTTTTCTGTTTTGTTGTGCGTCCCAATCTTCTTGTTATAATCCTAACCGCATCAAGCGTACTGTCGGCTCTTAAGGAGATGATGTGATTATCGGCGTCTGAAAATCTTATCAGCAGTTTTTCATCCACACTTTGGTGCTGGTGGTATGAGAAAAAAGGGGTTATAATCTCTTCAAAACCCTCTTTGTATAAAATATCGCTGGCAACTGCTTCTATCTCACGTTTGAGCTTTGCGTTTTTTGCAAAATAGAGCTTACTGCCCTGCGGTATTTCGTGTTCGTAAATCACTGTATACCTTTAAAAATATTTGATACAAAAACTCGATTTGCCGTACCTTCATACGCTTTTATGCCAAGCTCATCAAGTGCCAGCTCAACAGCATTTAATGCCCAAGCTATCTCATAAGGAGCTATCAAACCCATATTATTTATACGGAAAAGTTTATCTTTAAGCTCGTCTTGACCGCCGGCTATGTTTACGCCATATTTTTTTTTGGCAATACTTCTTATCTCTTTGGCTTTCTCATGATAAACAGTATTCATTGCGAGTGCCGGAGTTTTTGGATATATTTTAAGTCCTATGGCTTCAAGAGCCGCTTTTGCAGCTAAGGCTCTATTTTTCGTATCATTATAA
This sequence comes from Campylobacteraceae bacterium, assembly GCA_031259875.1. Taxonomy (GTDB): domain Bacteria; phylum Campylobacterota; class Campylobacteria; order Campylobacterales; family Campylobacteraceae; genus JAIRKW01. Next base: position 10,673 of record JAIRKW010000069.1, on the reverse strand, counting down.
AATTTATCAAGCCCTTCTTTTTCTATAAGTTCAAGAATAGCTTTAAGCCCGATAATCAATGTTGTTGCAGCAGTATAAGCGGTCGTGTTTTTACGCTGATTTTTTAGTTCGCTTGCAAGATTAAAGTAAAAACCCTTTGGAGTGTTTTCTATCTTTGTAACAGCAGCTTTGCTTAAACCTATCATTGCAAGTCCCGGGGGCAGCATAAAAGCCTTTTGGCTTCCTGTGATAAGCGCGTCTATATGTGTTACATCTATCTTTTCAACGCCAACAGCCGTTATGCCATCTGCTATTATCATAATATCTTTATTTATATCTTTTACCGCTTTTGCTATCTCTTCTACATTGTGGCGAAGTCCGCCTGCACTTTCGCATATCTGAATGCAAAGCACATCTATGGATGGATTTGCTTTAATCGTATCCGTTATATCCGAGACTAAAGCCGGAGTATCCCAGCTATATTTTAACTCCGTATAAGTGATATCAAAAGCTTTGCAGATTTTACCGAATCTCTCGCCAAATTTTCCTGCATTTATCGTCAAAACATGTGATTTGCAAAGATTTGTAATCGCCGCTTCCATAGCGCCTGTTCCGCTTGAGGCAAGCATTAAAACTTCGGGCATATCCATAATTTGTATTAATTTTTCTCTGACAACTTTAAAAATCTCTTCAAATTCAGGTGTTCTGTGGTGGATTGTTGGAACGCTCATCGCAACTCTTATGGCTTCAGGAGTCGGAGTAGGTCCTGGTGTAAAAAGCAACATCTTTAAAACCTTAAAAAAAATAAGCATATATTTTAACGCAATAATCCTTTTTTTGAGTTGAGGAAAATGAGTTTTGCCATTTTGCAATAACCACATAATGAGTTAAGAAATATACAATTTTAAGACTATTAACAGCCTTGAATTAAAAATATATAAAATAATTAAAATAAGAATTTACAAACTTGCTTGCACAGAAACCAAATGAGACAGTTTTTGCTCTCTTGGCACGATACAAAAGATTTTTAAGAGCGCTGTCTGCACTCTTAAATTTATAACCGACATTAAATAAAAATGCATGTTTTGGCTCAATTTCACAATTAATATCCACACCATTGTATTTTATCTTTTCACCAATTCCGCCTACACTGCCTAAACTCTAAAGCAGTAAAAAATGTTCAAATTTAACATTTACATCAAGATTTATAGTACCGAAAAATCCATTATCATCAAAAAATCATCTTCCTCTATAATTAAGCATGCTAACGCCAAAATTTATAAATGGTTTGACGATATCATGCAAATTATCAAAAACATACACACCGCTTGCTATAATATAATTGGTATTTCATTCTTCGTATTTAATATCTCCATAGGAAAGCATTTGGTATACGGCATCCTCCATGTATCTCAGGTGTACGCCTATTGCCAGTATCTTCAAATGAGCCATGACCTGATGCAGATATTTCTTCTTTGTAACTTGCTGACTTCAAACCAAGTTTTACAGAAAAACCGCCCTCCATTGCAATAAGCGTATTTGCAAAGCAAGCGACAATCACTGCAACCAAAACTCTCATTATAAAACGCATTGTTTCCTCCTCAAAATAGAATAATTTACAACAAAAACAGCCTTTTTTCTAAAGGCAATGCTTTTTCTGTCGATACAAACTAAATCTCTAAAATTTTGTTTATTATTTAACATAATCTTACTATAGAGATTGGATTTAAATTAATCACTATAAGGAAGCGGTTTTGGATAAATTTTCTATCGAGTCGATTGAATTTACAGATGAAGAGATAGGGGGGGGTCTTTATAAAAATATCGGCGAAAATATAAAAAAGTTAAGAGCTCAAAAAGGCGTAAGTCAATTGGAGCTAGCCATAGGATTTAAAACTGTTTCATCTGTGGCTGAACCAAAAATTCTTATAGATAATAAACATTTTAATTTGGAACATTTTTATAAAATAGCAAAAATTTTAGACGTGGATATGAGATATTTTTGAATGAAATCCCCCGAGAAGGGGGATTGAAGTATATTTAAACTAACTCTATAAACGCCATCTCAGCTGCATCTCCATGGCGCACTCTTGTTTTGATGATTCTTGTATAACCGCCGTTTCGCTCAATATATTTAGGAGCTATCTCAGTTACCAATTTTTTTACAGACTCTTTATTCTGCAATACGGCAAATAATGCTCTGTGTGCGTTTGAGTCGCCTTTTTTCGCTCTCGTGATAAGTCTTTCAACAAAACCTCTAAGCTCTTTTGCTTTAGGAAGAGTTGTCTCTATTTTGTTTTCTTTCACAATCGCTATAGTCAAATTTTTTAAAAGCGCGCTTCTATGAGAAGAGGTACGCCCCAATTTTCTATATCCGTGTTTATGTCTCATAACCTATTCCTTATTCGCTCTTAATTCACTGACTTTTTTGCTTAAAGTTTCAGCATCTTCAACAGAGAGAGTTCCGACAGGGAAACCTATCTCTTCCATTACATTTTTAATTTCATCAAGAGATTTTTTGCCTAAATTTTTCAAATTTTTAAGCTCATTATCACTCAAAAGCGCAATCTCTGCAACATATTTGATTTGTGCTTTGTCAAGCGAATTAAAACTTCTCACGCTCAAATTCAAATCATTAATGCTTTGCAAAAGTACTGCGAATTTGCCTGTGTCTGTATTTTGAACACTGACATTTGAGTCAAGCATATTGCGAAATACGCTCATTTGATCATACATAGCTCGCAAAGAGTGTTTGAAAGCATCTGCAGGAGAGATTTGCCCGTCAGTTTCTATGGTAAATACCACTTTTTCATAATCGGGATTATCCTCAATAAGAATATTCTCAATATCATACATTGCTTTTTTGACAGGTGTAAAAAATGCATCGAGTGCAATAAATCCGTCATTTATTTGTTCGCGGATAATTTCGCTTGGAACATATCCGATACCGCACTCTATCACAACTGTAAAATTAAGCTCTGCATCCTCGTTGATAGTCGCAAGATGAATATCAGGCGTTACTATATCGACTTCATCATTTACAAGGTCTGCGCCTTTAATCTCTTTTGGTCCCTTAAAAGAGTAATTAACAACTGTTTTAGGGTTAGCACCTCTAATCTTAAAGCGTATAGCTTTTAGATTGATAATAAAATTCGCAACGTCTTCAAACATGCCGCGCATACTGTCAAACTCATGCGTAACGCCTTCTATCTTAACGGACGTCGGAGCAAAGCCTACAGTACTTGCGTACAACAAACGGCGAAGCGGGTGAGCCAGCGTAATACCAAATCCAGTTTCGAACGGATATACGCTGATCTTTACCCTATTTTCACCTATATCTTCTATACTCAGCTCTGTCGGAACATAAGCTGATGTGTTAATCTTTGTCATCATATGTGTATGCTCCTTATTATTTAGAGTAGAGCTCTACAATCAATCTCTCTTCAATCGGAATGATAACCTCTTCTCTCAATGGTAATCTTGTGAAGATACCAAATACTTTATCTTTGTCTATGTCTACCCAAGAGACAATACCAGTTTGCGAAGTTAATTCCAAAGACCTTTGAACCTGAGGGTTCTTTTTCGTCTTTTCGGCAACCTCTATTTTTTGCCCTGCTTTTACGCGATATGACGGAATATCAACTCTGTGTCCATCCACCAAAATATGTCCATGCGTTACCATCTGTCTTGCAAGGCGGCGAGTTGTGGCAAAGCCCATTCTATATACTACGTTATCAAGTCTTTGCTCGATAAGCGTTATAAGATTTGCTCCGGTATTACCTTCTTTTCGTGCTGCATCCTGAAAAAGCTTGCTAAACTGCTTTTCAGAGATACCATACATAAATTTCGCTTTTTGCTTCTCTTTTAATTGCAATCCATATTCACTGAGTTTTGTTCTTCTTTGTCCGTGCTGACCAGGCGCATACGGTCTTTTATCAAGCGCACTTTTACCAGCAAGTCTTCTCTCGCCTTTCAGTGCAAGACTCACACCTAATCTTCGTTCAAGTTTTTCAACAGGTCCTCTATATCTTGACATTATTCTATTCTCCTATTTTTTTAAAACTTATACGCGTCGTCGTTTTGGAGGGCGACAACCATTGTGAGGAAGAGGAGTGATATCTTTCAAGAAAACCACACGGATTCCTTCATAAGCGCCTATACTCTTTATCGCTGTTTCGCGTCCGGAGCCAGGTCCTTGAACTTTAATGCCTACCTCTTTAATACCGTGCTCTTTTGCTTTGGCCAAAGCATCATCCACAGCCTGCTGAGCCGCATATGGAGTTGATTTTTTACTTCCTTTGAAACCAAGAGCGCCTGCACTGCTCCAAGCTATAACATTTCCCATTTCATCAGTAACGGTTACAACAGTATTATTAAATGTAGCGGAAATATATACAACACCTTTAGCGATATTTTTTTTGACAATTTTTTTTCTTACAACTTTTTGTTTTGCCATATCAATGCCTTAACTTGCTTTTGAACCAACGGTCTTCTTTTTACCCTTGCGAGTACGAGCGTTGGTCTTTGTCTTTTGTCCGCGTACGGGAAGTCCTTTTCTGTGTCTTATGCCGCGATAGCTTCCGATATCCATCAGCGCTTTAATATTCATCGCAACATTTTTTCTCAAGTCTCCCTCAACGGTAAAATGACTCTGTATCTCATTTCTGATAGCAGCTGCCTCGTCTTCGGTAAGTTCTTGAACTCTTTTGTTATATGAGATGCCTGTGGCATCTAAAATTAAACGCGAAGTATGCAGACCAATGCCGTAAATATAGGTTAGTCCATACTCAATGCGCTTTTTATTGGGTAAATCTACACCTGCAATTCTTGCCATCTATCTATCCTTGTCGCTGTTTATGTTTTGGATTTGCGCAAATAACTCTTATTATTCCTTTGCGTTTAATCACCTTGCACTTATCGCACATCATCTTTACAGAAGGGCGCACTTTCATTCTCTTCTCCCAAATTTATTCCACTTAATAAACGGAAGAGGTTTGAAGAAAAAAATTCAAACCAACTATTGAAAAAACAAGTGGTGACTTTTCCAATAATTCTTCACGTAGTCTTACAAAAAGGGTTAATTATACAAAAACTTAGCTGATAGCTTACTTATAAGCCTATTTTACAATCCAAACGGAACAAAAATTACTTATATCGATAAGTTATTCTCCCCTTATCTAAACTATAAGGAGTTAATTCTACTTTAACCTTATCACCGGGCATTATTTTTATATAATGCATTCTCATTTTACCCGAGATATGACACAATACTTTATGCTTATTCTCAAGCTCCACCATAAAGTTGGCATTAGGCAATGCTTCAGCCACTTTACCGTCAAGTTCAATTACATCGTTTTTTGCCATTATTCCTCCGTGTCATCAATAGACAAAATTTTTGCTTTTTTGTTAACAATTGCTATAGTATGTTCCCAATGACTGCCTCTCAAGCCGTCTTCAGAAACAACTGCCCAATTATCACTTAAAACTTTAGGTTTACCGTTTTTGCGGCAAATCATAGGTTCTATACAAAATACCATTCCCTCTTTTATTTTGGGACCTTGTTTTGGATTGGTACCTTCAAGATAGTTTAGTATCTCCGGCTCTTCGTGCGGACGTTTTCCTATGCCGTGTCCGCAATATCCGCGAAGCGGCACAAAACCTTTAGAAATAATATATCTTTCTATCTCATACGAGAGCTCTTTAAAATGCATACCTTCTCGTATAATATCTATTGCATACATCAACGCCTCATAAGAGCAGTTTATCAAATCCGTATCGTCTTTGCTAATCTTGCCTACACCGACAGTCTTTGCCGCATCCCCATACCAGCCGTCTATCTCGACGCCGATATCAAGTCCTACTATATCACCCTCTTTTAATTTATAATTGCTTGGTATGCCGTGAATTATTACTTCATTAACCGATATGCAAATACCGTCAGGAAATCCGTATAAACCTTTAAACGCAGCGCGACCCCTAAGAGTTTTAATATACTCTTCGCCTAAATTATTTAACTCTTTTGTGCTAATACCTGATTTGATTTGATTTGTGAGATAATTCAGCGTTTTCGCAACCGCCCTTGAAGCGGATGCGATTTTTTTAATCTCTTCTGGACGTTTTATACTGATAGACATCTATCATAGACCAATAGCACTTAACGTTTCGTATTTGCTCATATAAATTTGCGCCTCTATTCTTCTCATCGTATCAAGAGCAACTTGAACAACAATCAAAACAGCCGTACCGCCAAAGTAAAACGGTATTCCCATATATTGCACAAGTGCCCATGGAATCGTTGCAATAATAGCCAAATATATAGAACCAAAAAATGTCAATCGGCTCGCTGTTTCATTCAAAAACTCCGCAGTGCTGGCTCCTGGACGAACTCCCGGTATAAAACCGCCCTGCTTTTTAAGGTTTTCAGAGATATCTTTTGCATTAAAAGTTATAGAAGCATAAAAATATGCAAAAAAGACAACAAGCAAAAACATTAAAATATGGAAAAAGTATCCGCCGGGACTTAAAAAATCATTAATAGCAACGATAATAGGATTGGTGCTCGCCTGCAAAATAGTCGACGGAAATGTTAAAACGGCTGAAGCAAAAATTGGAGGTATAACGCCGCTTAAGTTAATTTTTACCGGCACATAATTCATAATGCGCTTATTTTGGTTTTGCATAACAACTTTTCTTGAGTATGATATGGGAATTCTTCTTTCACCCAACTCTACAAAGATAATCGTACCGACTACCAGCACAATGACAACAAGCGCTGCCAAAATCACAAAAAAGTTAAGAGTGCCCATATTGACAAGAGTTATACTTTCGCCGATGGCCATAGGTATGCCTGAAACTATACCTGCAAAAATGATAAGACTAACGCCTTGTCCGACGCCATGTTTTGTTATCTGTTCACCGATCCACAACAGCAGCATAGTACCGGCAAGCATAGACACAGCAGCAATCGGCACAAATTGTGTCATTTCTATCGTAATAGCACTTTCGCCGCCGGTTCCGGTAATGCTTTGAAGACCGATGGATACGCCCACGGCTTGTATAATTGTAATAAAAATTGTAGCATAGCGGATAATTTGCATATACTTAACCATACCGTCACGCTCTTTTTTAAGCCTGCCGATGGCTGGAAATGTAGCGGCAATCAACTCCATAACAATGGAGGCGGTGATATAGGGCATGATGCCCAAAGAGATAATACTAAATCTCTCAGCCGCACCGCCGCTGAACATGTTAAACATTCCCAAAGCATTTGTACTGCTTGTATCAAAAATACTTTTGATAACGTCAGTATTTACACCCGGAACACCTATATAAGCTAAAACTCTAAACGCAAAAAGACCTACCAACACGACTAAAAGTTTGTTGGTTAGCTGCTTGTTCATTTTTCACTTCCGCTAAACGTTATGTTTTCATCTTTAATTTTAGATGATAACTCTTTGGCGTTAACTCCTATAAGTTTTACCTTAGCAACGCTGCCTGATAATTTATGCACACTTTTAATGCTCTCTATCGTAATTTCCGATAGTTCGGCTACTGCTTTGATTTTATCGACATTGATTATGTAAGGTTTTTCTATTTTAGAGGTAAAGCCGACTTTAGGCAATCTTCTTTGAAGCGGCTGTTGTCCGCCTTCAAAACCTCTTTTGATTTTGTAGCCTGTACGCGCTTTTTGACCTTTATGTCCGCGTCCGGCTGTTTTACCGTTGCCGCTGCCTTGTCCGCGTCCTACTCTTTTTTTAGAATGAGTGGAGTTAGAAGCAGGTTTAAGACTGTTTAATGACATCTTTTATCCTTTTATCTTTGGCTTTTAATCATACTAAGAGCTTTTATGGTAGCTCTCACTACATTTGCGGCGTTATTTGAACCAAGCGATTTGGTAAGAATATCTTTAATACCGGCTAACTCCACAACAGGTCTTGTAGAACCGCCCGCAATTACGCCCGTACCTTCGCTGGCAGGCTTCAAAAGAATCTTACTCGCATTAAATTTCACTTCAACATCGTGAGCGATAGTTGAGCCTTTTATCTCAACTTCAACGATATTTTTAAACGCATCATCTACGGCTTTTCTTATAGCGTCGGGTACTTCTTTTGCTTTTCCAAAACCATATCCGACAAGTCCTTTTTTATTTCCGACTACAACGAGCGCAGTAAAACGAAATCTCCTGCCGCCTTTTACGACTTTTGTTACACGTCCGATATTGACGATTATTTCCTCGAATTCTTCTCTATTAATTTTTTCCATTAATCTTTTTCCTCACTATTACAGCGTAATGCCGTTATCGCGAAGCGCGTCGGCAAACGCCGCTACTACGCCGTGATACAAATAACCGTTTCTGTCAAACGCAACTTTTTCTATGCCTTTTGATTTGAGGCTTTCAGAGAAAGCTTTGGCTAACTCCACAGCATCAGTTTTATTGGCTTTAAGGGAGAGTTTTTTGCCGTCTATAGCTGCAATTGTAACTCCATTAATATCGTCTATCGCCTGCGCGTAAAAATATCTGTTTGAGCGGAAAACAGAAACTCTTGGAAAATCCTGTGTGCCTGATATTTTCGCTCTTATTCTTCTTTTGCGTTTCGCACGAAGTTTGAGTTTATTTTCTAATATATTTGCTCTCATTATCTCCCCTTACTTCTTAGAAGTCTTGCCGGCTTTGCGGATGATTGTCTCATCTGCATACTTAACACCTTTGCCTTTATATGGCTCAGGCGGCCTAAAACCGCGTATTTTGGCTGCGATTTGTCCGATTTGCTGCTTATCACTGCCTAGTACTGTAATTGTATTTTTCTCAACAGTAATTTGAACACCTTCAGGTATATCATATTTAATAGGGTGAGAATATCCAAGCTGCAACTCAAGCAATTTACCATTTACAGCTGCCCTGTAACCTACACCGTTAATCTCGAGTTTTCTCTCAAAACCTTTTGTAAGTCCGATAATCACATTATTGCATAACGCTCTGTATGTTCCCCAAAAAGCTTTTGACTGTTTATCTTCGCCCTTAGGAGAAAAAACTATTTTTCCGTCTTCTATTTTAGTAAAAACATTACCCTTCGTATCTAACTCTTTTTGGGCATTTCCCTTTTTAAAGAGCAGTACATTGCCTTCCAGCTTAACCTCTATATCGCTTGGTATCGATACGGGCTGTTTGCCAATTCTTGACATTGTTTTCCTTTCTACAAGTTCTACGATAATTCTACTTTTTTGAATGGTTACCGAATACCATAAAAAGTTCTTATTACCAAATGCTGCAAAGCAGCTCGCCGCCAACACCGCTTTTATGCGCTTCTTCGTTATCCAAAACACCTTTTGAAGTGCTCAAAATGATAGTGCCGTATCCGCTTTTAAATCTCTTAATCTCATCAAAACCTTTATAGACTCTGCGTCCTGGAGTAGAGATTCTTTTTATTTCATTTATAACGTTTACGCCTTTTTCATTGTATTTCAATACGACATTGATAAACTTTTTGTTGCCGTCTTCTACTACATTAAAGTTTTCGATATAGCCTTTATTTTGAAAAACTTTCAAAATAGCCTCTACAACATTTGTATGTATAAGAGTAGTAACTTCAAGTCTGCGCATAGAAGCATTTCTGATGCGCGTCAATGCATCTGCGATTAAATCATTTATCATTAGCTTTCCTTACCAACTTGCTTTTTTAAGTCCGGGAATTAATCCCTCGTTTGCCATCTTTCTCAAGCATACACGGCAAATCCCAAAATCTTTATACACAGAACGAGCGCGTCCGCATATCTTACAACGAGTATATCCCCGCACTGCAAACTTAGGCTTCCTTGCCGCTTTGGCAATCATTGATTTTTTAGCCATTATTTATGTCCTCTCACAAACGGAATACCGATTAATTCCAATAGTCTAAATGCATCTTTGTCATTTTTGGATGTAGTTACGATAGTTATATTCATACCGTGTGTTTTGATGATTTTGTCATACTCAACCTCAGGAAACATAAGCTGCTCTTGAAGACCAAAATTGTAACTGCCGCGTCCGTCAAATCCGTTTTTCGGCAATCCTCTGAAGTCTTTCACTCTTGGAAGCGCCACAGATATAAGCTTTGTAAGAAAGTTATACATACTAGCGCCTCTTAACGTAACTTTGATACCTACAGGAAATCCCTCTCTTACTTTAAAGCCAGCAACAGACTTGTGAGCATTTGTTATGATTGCTTTTTGTCCTGCTATCAAAGATATCGTATCAGCCATATTTTGTATAACTTTCGCATCTTTTGCCGAATCTCCGGCGCCAACGCTTATAACAACCTTCTCAAGAGACGGGATAAGCATAGGATTTTGGATATTCAACTCTTTAAATAGAAGAGGTTTTATCTCATTATTAAATTTAACTTTAAGTGTACTCATTTTTAACCCTCTGCCTTTGCTACATTCGAGATATGAATAGGCATCTCTCTGTTTTCCCATCCGCCATTTTTTGTCTTATCGCTTGGCTTAACAGCTTTTTTAGCTATCTTGCAGCCTTCAACAATAACTTGCGAAGTTTTAGGCAATACGCGTAAAACTTTACCGCTTTTACCCTTGTCGTCGCCAGCAATAATTTTTACCAAATCATTCTTTTTGATTTTAAACTTGACCGCCATTATAAAACCTCCGGTGCCAAAGAGACGATTTTCATGAAGTTAGCGTATCTGACTTCACGGCTG
>JAIRKW010000174.1 GCA_031259875.1 Campylobacteraceae bacterium | reverse complement strand
TTAATTTTTGCATGTATATCAAGATAGCCCGACTCTATAGCTATCATAACTTCATCAATATTTGCAAAGATTTTATTTGAACCTTTGGCATTTGGTTTTTCAAGCGATAGATAATAAAGCCCTAAAATCATATCTTGAGACGGAACAGTTACAGCTTTGCCTGAAGCCGGAAGCAAAATATTCATAGAACTCAACATTAAAACTTTACATTCCGCGATAGCTTCCTGTGAGAGCGGAACGTGTACAGCCATTTGGTCACCGTCAAAGTCCGCGTTAAAAGCGGCGCAAACCAATGGGTGAAGCTGTATTGCTTTACCTTCGACAAGGATAGGATGAAATGCTTGAATTGACAATTTGTGCAATGTAGGCGCACGGTTTAGCATAACAGGATGGTCTTTAACAACTTCCGATAAGCACTCCCAAACTTCGTTTGTTTTGGCCTCTATCATCTTTTTGGCTTGTTTTACCGTAGTGGCATAACCTTTCTCTTCAAGGCGCGCCAACAGATGAGGCTTAAATAACTCCAATGCCATAGGTTTAGGAAGTCCGCATTGATCCATTCTGAGTTTTGGTCCGACAACAATGACGGAACGTCCTGAAAAATCCACTCTTTTTCCAAGAAGATTTTGACGGAAACGTCCTTGCTTGCCTTTAATGATTTCGGATAGCGATTTTAATGGTCTTTTATTTGAACCTTTAACGGCATTTGCACGTCTTCCGTTGTCAAATAATGCATCCACAGACTCTTGAAGCATACGTTTTTCATTTCTTATAATAATATCCGGCGCATCAAGTTCCAACAGCCTTTTTAAACGCGAATTTCTATTTATAACGCGTCTGTACAGGTCGTTTACATCCGAAACTGCAAATTTGCCGCCATCAAGCGCAACAAGCGGACGTAAATCAGGCGGAAGTACCGGCAGAATCGTTATCATCATCCACTCGGGGCGATTGCCGCTATTTAGAAAAGACTCTACAACTTTGAGACGTTTTACTATTGTCTTCTTTTTAGCTTCAGAATTTGTAGTGTTTATCTCTGCTTTTAACTCTTCCAATATGCTTACAAGGTCAAGGTCGGAGAGCATTTTTTGAATAACATCACCACCCATGGAAGCTTTAAAACCGGTATTTTCAAAACGCTGTATGAGGGATTGGTGCTGCTCTTCATTTAAAACATCATACTTGGCAACTTTTTTTGTATTTTCATTGTCGTAATATGCTTCTCCGGCTTCCTCAACAATATATGCCTCATAATATAATACGCGCTCCAAATCTTTCATCTTAATACCAAGAAGCGTACCGATACGGCTTGGCAAAGAGTTTACATACCAAATGTGAGCAACCGGAGTTACAAGTTCTATATGCCCCATACGTGAACGTCTAACTTTTGTACTTGTTACCTCAACGCCGCACTTTTCGCATTTAATGCCTTTGTAGCGCATTTTTTTATATTTACCGCAAAGACATTCGTAATCTCTGACGGGTCCGAAAATTTTCGCACAAAAAAGACCGTCACGTTCTGGTTTCAACGTGCGGTAATTTATAGTTTCAGGTTTTTTAACTTCACCGTAACTCCACGATTTTATCTTTTCCGGACTTGCCAAGCGCAATTGAAACGCTTTAAAATCGCGCGGTCTATTCTCTTCATTGATATTTATTAACTCAAATTTTTTCATTATTCGTCCACCTCATCGTAAATCTCAACATCTAAAGCCAAAGATTTTAACTCGTTTGTCAAAACAAAAAATGTTTCCGGCACACCGGTGTTCGGTATATTTTCGCCTCTTGTCAAAGCTTTATATGCCAATACACGTCCTTCAACATCATCGGATTTGACGGTAAGCATTTCACGCAGAGTATTTGCAGCACCATAAGCTTCAAGTGCCCAAACTTCCATTTCTCCGAATCTTTGTCCGCCGAAAAGTGCTTTTCCGCCGACAGGCTGTTGCGTTACAAGAGAGTAAGGTCCTGTACTTCTTGCATGAACCTTCTCGTCAACAAGGTGGTGAAGTTTTAGCATATACATATAGCCGACATTAACTCTTTCTTGCATTCTTTTGCCTGTTTTGCCGTCATAAAGTTCTGTTTTGCCGTCACTGTCAATCTTCGCCATCTCAAACAGCTTATCAAACTCTTCCTGATTTACGCCCTCAAATACCGGAGTAGCAAATTTAACGCCCTTGCTCCAATCTCTTGCGTATTCCAACAACTTCTCATCATCAAGTCCATTAATGATTTTTTTACCGTTCATAAGCTTAGCAGTGTCCGCAATTTCAACTATTTTTTTGCGCAGATTGGCTATCCATTCACCGGTCTTACTCTCCAAAATCTGCCCTATCTGATCGCCAAGCCTTCGTCCTGCAAGTCCTAAATGCACCTCAAGAATTTGTCCTATATTCATACGCGAAGGAACACCCAAAGGATTTAGGATAATATCTACAATTTCGCCGTTTTTAAGATACGGCATATCAACTTCGGGAACAATGTTTGAGACAATACCTTTATTTCCGTGTCGTCCGGACATTTTGTCGCCGACTTTAAGTTTTCTTTTGGCAGCTATGTAGACTTTGACAAGTTTAATAACGCCATTTGGTAAAATATCATCTTTTTCTACGATATTCAGCTTATTGTCATGATCCTCTTTGAGCTTTTTCTTCTCATTTTGGAAATAGTTTTTAAGCTGCTCATATTTAGCCTGAACTTTACTGTCGAAAGCTTTCACCAATACATTGAGCGCGAAACGGTTTACGCTCGCCAAATCATCTTTTGAGATAGAGCTTCCTTTTTTGTAAACTTTTTTGTTTATCTCCTGCTCTTTTGCAAGCTTTTCACGTGAAAGCAGGGAATTGATACGCAACATCTCTTCTCTGTCAAGCATCAACAGTTTATCATGATGCTCTCTGTCCAAAACCTCTTTTTCTTTTTCGTAAGCTTTTAATGCTCTTGGATCTTTGTCATAACCTTTTTTTGTAAAGATTTTTACATCCGTTACAACGCCTTCGGTTGACGGGGTTGCATAGAGTGATTTATTAACTACGTGTCCTGCTTTTTCACCGAAAATCGCTCTGAGCAGTCTCTCTTCGGGAGTTGGCTTTACTTCACCTTTAGGAGAAACTTTACCTACAAGTATCATACCCGGCTTCACGGTAGTGCCTATTCTTACAATACCGCTCTCGTCAAGATGTGCCAAATCTTCTTCTTTGACATTGGGAATATCTTTTGTTATCTCTTCAACACCGTCTTTAAGCTCTCTGGCTTCTATCTCTTTTTCATATATATGTACGCTTGTGAAAGTATCCTCTTTTATCAAACGCTCATTAATAATGATAGCATCCTCAAAATTGTATCCATTCCACGGCATAAACGCAACCATAACATTTTTACCGATAGCAAGTTCGCCTCTGTCCATACTCGGACCATCTGCTATAATTTGATTGGCTTCTACTCTTTCGCCCTCTTTTACAATAGGATTTTGCGTAAAAGTAGAGTTTTGGTTTGTTCTTAGATTTTTCTCTAATGCATAATGATCTATATATGCACCGTTTTCATCTTCACCCAAAATATAGATGCTTTTGTTGTCTACTTTCTCAACAATGCCTGACCTTTTAGCTTTGATAGCCTCCCATGAGTCACGAGCGACGATTTTTTCAACGCCTGTTCCTACAATCGGAGCGGCAGTTTTTAAAAGCGGCACAGCTTGACGCTGCATGTTTGATCCCATAAGCGCACGGTTTGCATCGTCATGTTCCAAAAATGGTATTAAAGACGCCGCAACACCAGAAACCATTGCGGAAGAGAGGTCTATATGAGTTACTTTTTCTTTCTCTATCAACACAATCTCACCGTTAACTCTAGCTTCTATCAAATCCTCTACTATCACGCCTTTTTCATCGAGATTTGTACTGGCAGGCGCGATAACAAGTCCTTCTTCTTGTGTTGCTGTGATATAAACAACCTCATTCGTAACTTTACAATTTTCAACTTTTCTATATGGAGCTTCAACAAATCCAAGGTCATTCACTTTGGCATAAGTTGCGAGCGTATTGATAAGACCGATATTTTGACCTTCAGGCGTTTCTACCGGACAAATTCTTCCGTAATGTGTGGGGTGAACGTCACGAACTTCAAATCCCGCTCTCTCTTTTACAAGCCCGCCTTCGCCAAGCGCAGATAAACGCCTTTTGTGCGTAATCTCGCTTAATGGATTTGTCTGATCCATAAACTGCGATAGCTGTCCGCTTGTAAAAAACTCTAAAATGGAGTTTGTTATCATTTTTGAATTTATCAAATCGTGCGGCATTAAATCATCCGCATTTCCGCCGAGCGCACTGAATTTATCGCGTATAGCTTTTTGCATTTTAGCAAGTCCGGTGTGCATCTCATTTGCCAACAATTCGCCGATAGACCTTATTCTTCTATTTCCCAAGTGGTCGCGGTCGTCTATGTGTCCTTGTCCGTTTTTGACTTTTATTAAATATTTGGCTGTTTTTATGATATCTTCATTTGTCATAACAGTAACATATTCTGGTACTTCAAGACCTAATTTATGATTCATTTTCATACGGCCGACTTTTGTCAAATCGTATCTTTCCGGATTGAAAAACAGATCATTTACAAAGAGTTTAGCAGCGTCTTTAGTTACAGGCTCTCCCGGGCGCATAACTTTATAAATCCTAATAGCTGCCAAGTCGTTCTCATCTTCAATATTTTCTGTCTGACGAAGCAGCTTAAGCGTTTCGGCATCCGCTATGAAAGAGTTGATAATAGCATCGTCAACACCACTTGCGAGGTCGTTGGCTATCTCTATATTTTCGCAGCCGGCTTCTATGATTTTAATCATTTTGCCCTCTTCAAGCTGCGTCAAAGTATCATACAAAATCTCTCCGCTCTCTTTATTTATAACAGGCGAAGCTAAAAAGCGGTTTACTAAAATTTCTGTCGGATACTCTACCCATTTTACGCCGTCTTCTGCGAGTTTGTCAGCTTTTTTCTTTGTAAGCCTTTTGCCTGTGCTCGCCAAAAGTTCGCCTTCTTCGTCTTTGAGGTCAAAATCAATACGTCCGACAAAATTATCAGGAATATACTCCATCAAAAATTTATTGTTTCTTATTTTAATATTTTGTATCGGGTAAAATAGTTTTAAAATATCCTGTTTGCTATACCCAAGAGCTCTAAAGAGTATTGTTATAGGTACTTTTCTTCTTTTGTTGATACGCACAAAAAGCGTATCTTTAGCGTCATATTCAAAATAGAGCCACGAACCGCGGTCTGGGATAATCTGTGCAGTGTATATCAATTTGTTGGCTACTGTTACGCTCTCTTCTTCTTTAAAAATAACGCCTGGACTTCTATGGAGCTGATTTACAACAACTCTCTCAACGCCATTTATAATAAACGATGTGCGCTCTGTCATTAATGGAATTTCACGAATAAAAATTGACTGTTCTTTTATATCTTTTTCGCTGAGTTTTTCACCCGTATCCTCATTCCTATTCCAAAGAATGAGCCTTATGTTCATTTTTAAGTTTACAGAGTATGTAAGACCTCTTTCCATACATTCTCTGACATTATATTTCGGTCTGCCTACTTCGCAGCCTATATACTCTAATGTTAATCTGTTTTGCGGATCGTGAATCGGAAATATGGATTTGAAAACTTTCTCTATTCCGCTCTCAACATCCGCTGCATTAATATTTAAAAAATGCTCATAGCTTTTTTGTTGAAGTTGTAACAAATTGGGCACATCAATCTGTGTGGGGACTTTTGCAAAATCGACTCTAAGGCGATTTCCTGATTTTAGGCTGTTTAGCATTTGTTTCTACCTCGTAGTAAAAATTTGAAAAGAAATTGTGGCAGCTGCCTTATACGGCAGGCATTTAACTCTAAAACATAAAGGGGGATTGAACCCCCTTTGTGCAAAATTTATAAACAAAACTATTTAAGCTCGACTTTTGCGCCCGCTTCTTCAAGTTGTTTTTTAGCATCTTCGGCGTCTGTTTTGCTAATACCCTCTTTAATAACAGAAGGAGTTTGTTCCGTAGCGTCTTTTGCCTCTTTCAGTCCAAGTCCTGTTAGTGCTCTTACGACTTTAATGACATTAATCTTTTTGTCGCCTGCATCAACAAGAACAACATTAAACTCGGTCTTCTCTTCCACAGCGGCAGTATCTGCTGCTGCACCGGCACCTGCTACCACTACAGGGGCTGCCGATACACCGAATTTCTCCTCAAACTCTTTTACAAGAGCGCTTAATTCCAAAACACTTAAATTAGAGATAAACTCTAAAACATCTTCTTTAGTAATTGCCATTTAATTCTCCTTAATATAAAACCCAATTTTTTACGCGGATTGTTCTTCTTTTTTAGCTCTAAGAGCATCTAAGCCGATAACGAAATTCGTAAGCGGCGCATTCCAGACTTGCAATAACATTGCGATAAGTTCATCGCGCGACGGCATTGTAGCAAGTGCTTCAACCTTGGCGATATCAGCAATAGCGCCGTCAATAAAAGCAGTCTTGATAGCGAAAAATTCGGAATCAATCTCTTTTTTAAAGTTTGTTGCAACTTTACTGACACCAAGCTGGTCTTGTCCCCAAATGAATATGTTTGTATCTTTTAAGCCTAAATCGCTTATACCGGCATTTTTAACAGCAATAGCAGCAAGCGTATTTTTAACAACTTGTACTTTAACATTAGCAGCTTTTGCTTTGTTTCTTAATGCTTCTATGGCTTTTACATTTAAACCTTTATAGTTACAAACTATTATTGCGTCGGAAGATTTGAACTCTTCTGTAAGTTCGCTTATCAGTTTAACTTTCTCTTCTTTAGTCACTTCTTCTCCTTTCCGACCGGTGATTTCAAGCGGAGCCAAGAGAAACACTCTTGAATTAAGCTTTCGCCTCTGCTGTCTCCAATCAAAGATATACCGTTACGGGTACTGTTTTAACTATTTTAAATCCATCAACTCTTGCGTTTCAAGAGCAATAGACGGACTCATTGTGAGCGACAATGCCGCTGATTTTATATATCTTCCTTTTGCTGCGGAAGGTTTGTGTTTATTGATAGCTTTGACAAATGTTGAAACATTATCAAGAATCTGCTCTTCGCTGAAACTCACTTTACCAAGTCCTGCGTGAATATTACCCTGTTTATCAACGCGGAAGTTTACCTGTCCGCCTTTAGCATTTTCAACTGCTTTTGCGACATCCATCGTAACAGTACCTGTTTTTGGATTTGGCATCAAACCTTTGGGTCCTAAAATACGTCCTACTTTTCCTACAAGTCCCATCATATTAGGCGTAGCTATAAGAACATCGAAATTAAAAACGCCTTTGCTTATCTCTTCTATCAAATCTTCAGCACCAACAATATCAGCACCGGCATTTTTGGCTTCATCCGCTTTAATATCTTTGGCGATAACGGCGACTCTCACGGTTTTACCCGTACCAGCAGGAAGCACAACAGAACCTCTTACCATTTGGTCTGCGTGTCTTGGGTCAACATTTAACTTTAACGCTATCTCCACAGTTTCGTCAAATTTTGCCGATTTTAACTCTTTTACGGTTTTTACGCCATCTTTAAGTACATACTCTTTATTTGTATCCACTTTTGACAACAACTCTTGAAATCTTTTTGAAATCTTTTTTGACATATCTATTACTCCCATTTTAGTTCCCAAATATATAAGGAAACCATTTTATTTTTGACTTTGCGAACAGTAACTGTGCGCTAACAAGGGTTTTGCCCTTGAATTTGTCTGCCACCCCGTACCTGTCAAGACAAGCGGCGGCGGTCAGGGGTTATTTAATCAACTACTTCTATACCAATACTTCTTGCAGAACCGGCAATAATCTTTGCTGCCTGCTCTTTATCATTTGTGTTCAAGTCAACAAGCTTTCTCTCAACAATCTCAAGAACTTGAGCTTTCGTAATTTTTGCCACTTTGTTTTTTAAAGGATTTTCAGAACCTTTTGTAATGCCTGCGGCTTTTTTGATTAAATCGGTCGCCGGCGGCTGCTTTGTAACAAAAGTAAAACTTTTGTCGGCATACACAGTAATGATAACAGGGATATTAAATCCCGCCAAATCTTTTGTTCTTTCATTGAAAGCTTTGCAAAATTCCATAATATTAACGCCGCGCTGACCTAACGCAGGACCTACCGGAGGAGAAGGATTTGCTTTTCCTGCCGCTATTTGCAATTTAATTTCGCCGATTACTTTCTTAGCCATATTATTTTTCCTCTTTATACTATTTTTTCAACTTGTGAATATAAAATCTCCACCGGAGTACTTCTTCCAAAAATAGAAACATTTAGACGAAGTTTGCCGTGTTCCATATCATACTCTTCCACAATACCCGTAAAGTTTGCAAAAGGTCCTTCGGTTATCCGTACGCTCTCGCCATCATCAAATGAAATTTTTGGTTTTGGCGCGCCTTTTTTCTCGGCTTTTTCTAAAATCAAAGATATATCTTTTTGACTTAGAGGCGTAGGCTTTTTGGATTCGCCGATAAATCGGCTTACTCTCGGCAGAGATTGTATTTTATGCCACAAATCTGTATCCAAATCCAAATTTGCAAAGACATATCCGGAATACAAGCTTCTCTCACTAATCTTTTTTTTGCCGTTTTTGACCTCTATAACATCTTCGGTAGGAACTATAATCCCATCAAGTCTATCTTCTATGCCGTGATCGCGCACAAGCGTTTCAATAGCGCGCTTAACGCTCTGCTCGCTGCCTGCGTAAGTCTGTATGGCATACCACTTATGATTCATAAAATACCTTTTAATATAGAAGACATTATAAAATCCACAAGCGCCAAAAACAGCGATATAATCGTTACAACGATAAAGACTGAAAAAAATGCGTTTCTAACTTGCTCTTTTGTCGGGAATATTACTTTCCCAAGTTCAGCTTTAGCGTTTTGTATATAACTTAAAAACTTTTCCATAACTTCCAACCTTATAATGGCAGGGTAGGAGGGATTCGAACCCCCAACCTGCGGTTTTGGAGACCGACGCTCTACCGTTAGAGCTACTACCCTAAAAGAAAAATCCTAAAATTAGGATTTAACTCTTCAGTTTAACTTCTTTGTGAACAGTATGCTTTCTAAGACGAGGGCTGTATTTGGTTACTTCAAGCTTCTCTGTCTTTGTTTTGCTGTTCTTTGTAGTTGTATAGTTGATATCTCCGCTCTCGGAACATTTCAAACCTACTTTGATTCTACTACTACTTTTAGCCATAAAACACCCTTTAAAAAATCACAGGGGAAAGTTCCCCGTGAAATTAATTATTTAATAATCTTAGATACGACGCCTGAACCTACAGTATGTCCGCCCTCGCGAATAGCAAATCTTGTACCCTCTTCAAGAGCGATAGGAGCTATAAGCGTTACTTTGATTTTGACATTGTCGCCTGGCATAACCATCTCAACGCCCTCAGGAAGCGAGATTGAACCTGTAACGTCTGTCGTTCTTACATAAAATTGCGGTCTATAGTTATTGAAGAATGGAGTGTGGCGTCCGCCTTCCTCTTTCGTCAAAATATAAACTTCGCCCTCAAATTCTGTATGAGGTGTGATTGATTTTGGTTTACATAAAACCATACCGCGCTCAACATCCTCTTTCTTTGTGCCTCTTAAAAGAATACCGCAGTTATCGCCGGCTTCACCTTGTTCCATCTCTTTTCTGAACATTTCAACACCGGTAACTGTTGTAGTTTGAGTAGGTTTAATACCAACTATCTCAACAGTATCGCCAACTTTTACAATACCTTTTTCAATACGTCCGGTTACAACTGTACCGCGTCCTGAAATTGAAAAAATATCCTCTATCGGCATCAAGAAATCTTTATCTGTATCTCTTTTAGGAGTTGGGATAAAGCTGTCTACGGCGTCCATCAAGTCAAGGACTTTTTGTCCCCACTCGCCAACTACACCTGTTTTTGCTTCCTCAAGAGCTTTGAGAGCAGAACCTGTAATAATAGGAGTATCATCTCCAGGGAAACCGTATTCGTTAAGAAGCTCTCTTATCTCCATATCAACCAATTCAATAAGGTCGGCATCAGCTATATCAGCTTTGTTCATAAAAACAACAATATAAGGAACACCAACTTGGCGCGCAAGCAAAACGTGCTCGCTTGTTTGAGGCATTTTACCGTCAGTTGCAGCAACTACAAGTATTGCTCCGTCCATTTGAGCTGCACCCGTAATCATATTTTTAACATAGTCGGCGTGACCTGGGCAGTCAACGTGCGCATAGTGGCGATTTTCTGTCTCATACTCGATATGAGATGTCGCGATTGTAATACCGCGCTCTTTTTCCTCAGGAGCATTATCGATATTATCGTAATCTTTAAGCTCTGCAAGACCTTTAGTCGCTAAAACACCTGAAATAGCAGCGGTCAATGTAGTTTTGCCGTGGTCAACGTGACCAATGGTACCTATGTTTACGTGTGGCTTGGTTCTTGAAAATTTCTCTTTAGCCATTTTTTCCTCCATACTTTAGGTTTTGATTTTTTAAAATCATATAATGTCTAACTTACTCTAAAGCTTCTTGTAAAGCTTAAACTTTACGCTTTAAAAGCGTAACTGGAGCTCATAGAGGGACTTGAACCCTCGACCTCTTCCTTACCAAGGAAGTGCTCTACCTCTGAGCCATATGAGCTTATCTCTCCTCATACGGCAAGTTGTTTTGCGGAAGGGAGCTGCACTTTTTTGGCGGGTTTGGTCTGCTCAAAGAGGGTGATTATACTCAAATTATTATTATAATATGATTATAAAGACTCCGTTAAATAGTAAAAAATGATATGACAAAAGAGGTTGAGTAACAATTAGGTTAATTCAACAGCTCCCAGTCAAATGCACCGCTTTTTGGCTATTTTCATCTCAAAAATAGATTGAAAACATACCAAAACAATTTTGGAGCGGGAAACGGGACTCGAACCCGCGACCCTCAGCTTGGAAGGCTGATGCTCTAGCCAACTGAGCTATTCCCGCATCAAAATTAATGGTGGTGAGAGGAGGATTCGAACCTCCGAAGACAAAAGTCAGCAGATTTACAGTCTGCCCTCGTTGGCCACTTGAGTATCTCACCTTGCAAACGGTTCTACCATAGTATCTGGTCAAACACTGCCATAAAACTTTTTGAAAAAAATGGAGCCGGCAAAGGGACTCGAACCCCCGACCTACTGCTTACAAGGCAGTTGCTCTACCAACTGAGCTACGCCGGCCTAATTTTTTGCAAGCGAAAATTATATCTCAAAAGAAGCGACAAGTCAAGAGAAACAGTAATGTTTTTTGAAAAAATTTATCATATCTTTAATGATTTCAATTGCAGTCAATATCCATATATTTTGTTTACCGCTTACCGTACTAAGCTGTCATATTTTCAATCCCACATACTATAATTATTGTATTTTCCAAAAACATCTTTTGCAAATATTTTTGTCATAGAATATTGATGCTTGAGCGTAAAATTCGCTATTATAATAGAAAAAACAAAGGTTTTATATGTTAAAAATCCTTTTTTCTCCGAGCGAAACGAAAAGCACTTTTTCGCCAGCAATAGTCAATCTCAAAAACGCACTGTGGAAAGCGGAAAAATTTCATTTAAGATTTAAGTACATAGAGCTTTACAATAAAATAATACAAGACAACAATACAGAAGAACTCTCAAAACTTTTTGGCATCAAAAATGAAATCAGCAAATTCTCAAGCATTAACATACATTCGTGTCCTGCTCAAAAAGCGATTTTACGATATATCGGCACAGCATACAAAAGCTTGAATTATCTCTGTTTAGATAAAAATGCACAAGAATTCATCGATGAAAATGTAATGATTTTTTCCAATCTTTTCGGTCCTGTTTTAGCGGGAAATTTTTTACCCTGTTACAAAATAAAACAGGGCGAAAGTCTGCGCGGATTTGATATCGGTGCGCATTGCAAAAAAGGTTTTGAAAGTGATATTGATAAGTGGCTTGCCGGAGAATTGACAATAGATTTAAGGGCTGCTTTTTACGAAAAATTTTATCAGCTAAAAACATCTCATATAACAATGAAATTTTACAAAAATGGCAAAATTTTAAGTCATTTCGCAAAAGCGTACAGAGGCTTGATTTTGCAAGAATTATCTATTTGCAGACCTTGTGATATGGAAGAATTTCAAGAGATAAACTTTCCAAATCTTGTTATTAGAGATATTAAAAAAAGCAGCTTAAAAACAGAATACTCATATGATATAAAATGAAAAATTTAGTTTAGAGAATGTAAAATTAATTCAATAATTTTTTTAAAGGGGCAGTAATGGAGTGGTTGATAATTGTAATTTTAGTAATCGCGATATTTTTTATCACTAAAAAATATGACAATGAAATCAAAATGCTAAATAATATGATAGAGTTAAATCGTAATGCGATTGATAAAAATATTGAAAGCAAACCGAAAACGAAGAAAACAGCAGTTAAAAAAAGCGTCAAGGAGACCACCGGCACAAAAAAGAGAGCTGATAAAAAAAATGCGGAGAAAAATCTCCCTCCAAAAAAGTAAAGTCTGTCTCCACGGAATAAATCCCCCCGATTTTCTTAAAATGCTTAGGAGGTGTATGTGAAATTCGGTTTAATCGGGGGGTGGCGGAGTACCGTGAGAAGTGTTACGATGTTAAATGTTTGTGTGGGAGGGGTTTTATAAAAGTTGGTGTTTTCCAAATATTATATAGATTGCGACAACGAAACATCTTCTCACGGAGAAAATGTATCTATCTTATATCACCAAAATCTAATCCTGCGCTTAAATTAAAATAAAAATTAATAAAAAACGCAAAAAACTACAATGAAAAGTATGATAAAGGTATCTACCACCTCTTTTACTTTCCAGTATTGCTCTAAAATATCGATTTTGCCGCCGATTTGTACTATTTAGCGCTAAAATATAAAACAGCACATTACAAATTTATTATATAAAATACTAAATTTTATACCGCTTAATAAACTCTTCTATTGCAAAAAAAACATCGCAGCAGCACACTGCAAACAGCCTGCTCTTGGATATATTTGTTATTTAATGATTAAATTTATTTCGTGAATTTTAAGTATTAAAATCATATAATGTCGATTTTTAAAATTATTTACAGGTTATGTATCCTCAATGAACAAAGTCATCATAGCAGGACATCCATGCTCGGCATACGAAGAGGTTGAAGAACTATTGCAGGTATGCGGTATGGCT
>JAIRKW010000112.1 GCA_031259875.1 Campylobacteraceae bacterium | reverse complement strand
CCATAGAGATACATTTGAGATTTGAGCCGTCTATGAGCGTGAAAGCCGCGCATGATATAGCCACGGAAGTAGAAGAAAAACTCAAGGAAAAATATGGCGCAGGAACGCATGTGATAACGCATCTGGAGACGCTGAAAAATTGAAATGTGCAAAGCAAGCAACTGAATGTGGATATTTTGTGTTTTTTGCAAAAAATAGCAAAATTAACGGTTTTATAAATCACTGTTTGTGTTTTTTTGCATTGGTACAGGCGGGCAAAATAACATTTTGGTCAAAGCAAACTGCCATTTGTTTTATTTTTACATAAATATTGTCGCATATTTTGTCATTTTTATGTGAGCTCCCTCTTTCGTCCTTCCTGCACAACCCATACGGCATATGCGTCTTTCCCGTTAAATTCGGTGCTCTCGGTGGAAATGCTGAAGAGTTCTATCTATACACTCTCCATCATTGCGAGGAGCAAAGCGACGAAGCAATCCATTCCTTTTACTATTCTGTGCAGTTTGGGCGATTCAAATCTTCCGTCATTACGAGAATAATGCAAGCTGACGAAGTAATTCTTCCCCATATATAAGAATCAAGAAACTTGAAAGAGTGTCTTTTAATGCAAGATAATAAAATTCCCCCTTCTTAGTCATATCCAAATAAAGTATGAAACTAAATTCCAAGCTCTCATTTTCTTTGTCATTGCAAGTCGAAAGTAGCGTAACAATCCATTTCTTTAAGTCTCTCCGTCATTGCGAGCCGTTTACGGCGTGGTAATCCAGAGAAATACTTTCCATTATTCCTGCAACTTGTGTGAAACATGTATGTAAGAAAAAGTGAGAATCCAAATCTTCCGCCATTACAGGAATGCGCAAGAGAGTGAAGCTTGTATAAATAAGAATAAGAAACTTAAAGGGGTGTCTCTTAATATACTTCCTCACTCCGTCATTGCGAGGAGCGTTAGCGACGTGGCAATCCAGAGAAAAACATACTCTTCGTTATGAGTTTGGAGTACAAAGCAATCCAGAAAAAAATAAAACCTCTATGTCATTGCGAGTTGCGGCTTTTGCGCCACTTTCTTGGGCAAGAGAGGAAAAAATAAAACCTCTATGTCATTGCGGAGGAGCGTTAGCGACGTGGCAATCCATAATTAATAACAAAAATTTCAAGTAAAGGTTTTGAGAATTATATTGATATGTCTTGCTTAATTCTTAAATTATTTTATTGTTTTATTTTTCTGGATTGCCACGACACTTCGTGTCTCGCAATGATGGAAGGGAATTCACAATGTTGAAAGAGTGTGTGCAATGACAAAATTACATCGTTTACAAAGTTGAAAGAAATGGATTGCCATCAGTTGCTATGACGGAGGAGCAATTTCTTTGTTGTAGATTCCAGCCTGCGATAGAATGACAGAGGAGCAATTGTGATATTTTGCCTGTCGTTTAGTCGCAGGAATGATATAAGAGGTTTAATTCCCGCATTCTTACTCCAAAAGTGCTGCTTTTGGGTACCCCCAGTTTCACAATACAAGTTTTCTGTGAAAACGGCATAAAAAGTTCGTAATGACAAAAAAGGAGGATTGCTTTTTTGTTTCGTATCCTGTCAATATCGCTCTCTTTCGCACTCTATCCATATTCCGTTTTTTTTACATTCAGGGCTGTATTCGCATTGTGCACCGTTAAAGTAACAGCTTGAAAAAGTGCCGTAAAATCTTAAACTGTCGTAACCGTTATCAAAATAATTTACATATCGGCACTTCACGGTACCTCTTGTGCCTTTAGCTTCGGTAACAACGCAATAGCTGCTATCCACGCAATCCCTGCCTTTAAATGAGCAGTCATAGATATTGCCGCTGTATTCAAGCTTTTGCGGGTCGTCTTCGTAATCTGCACAGCCAGCTATAAAGATGCCAGCCAACAATAGTATAAAAAAGATTTGTTTCATGTAGCCGTTCCTTTGGAAAAATATCGTCTATTTTACACAAAGATATGTAAACAAAAACCGCGCCGTTTTACCCGCATGAAAGCGTTATTGTGCATGCTCGCTTTTGTACGCTTCTCTGAATTTTTCCAGATATTCATCGGCTTTTTGCGTATCGCCTGCTTTTTTGTACAGATTTGATATTTTGAAATATATATTGTGCGCGTTTGGATTAAAACTTGTAGATTTTATATACATTTGTATAGCCTGATGCAAATTGTTCTCCTTTTCGTACAGTTCTGCCGCTTCCAAATATCTTTTACTATCTGCAAATTCCCCGCCTGCGGAATTTAGATATACCAATTTTTCATCTAAAAGTTTGACTTCCGTTGCATTGTTATTATATTGGCGTAAGCCAAACGCAATGTCAAGCGCAGTTTTATTGTCTTTATTGAGGGCGTTTACATCGGCTCTGCTTTCAACCAACAGACGCAACATTTCAACAGAACTGCACTCTATGACCGCCGTCATCAGCGGAGTAGTTTCGGGTACATATTTATTCTTGTTATAATAAACGTCTTTTTTGGTTTTATGATTTACATCGGCTCCGTTTTTTATTAAAAATTTCGCAAAATCGTAATTATTGTATTGAATAGCGCGATACAAAACAGTCTCGCCGAACGCATCTTCGCTGTTGATATCCGCGCCTTTATCAAGCAGTTTTTTTGTATATTCAGGATAGCCGAAAGTTAAAAAAATCAGCGGTTCATCTTTGTGGAATGGAAATTCATCATACTCCATATTTCTGTTAATTTCAAGAAAGTTTTCCAGCAGCAAGTCAATTATCATCGGCTCTTTTTTTGTCAAAAAGGCTGCTTTTAAGGCTTGTTCTATCTCTTCTTGGGTTGATTTTTTCAGTAATTGGGCTATTTTTTCTTTTTTGGGATTACTGTTTGTGACATAATCGGCAAGCGGAGCAAGTGTGAGAAATTCACAATCTCCATCTCTTCTTCTGCAAATTTCAACATAAAATGAGAGCGATATAGAATCCATAACAAAATTTGCATGCAAAGTGGCTTCTTTTTCACTCAACGCAAAGTTTTCCCTGAAATGTTTTATCAGCAGCGGCAGAGCTTTGTCTGTCTCTTTTTTGTACTGCATGTATAAGTTGTAATTTTCCAGATTTGAAGTCAAAGCCAAAGGTTTCAATGAGTTTTTAAAGGTAATATGTTCTTTCATCGTCCAATAAAACAACTTATCAAACTGCCAGTTTTTTTCTTTAAACCATTGAACATGCATGCCGATACCTGTCAATTTAAATGAGTAATATCTATATAGTGCATGACGCAAACTGCCTGTATTAGCCCGCGGATAACCGAATTTGACCACTTCTTCCATGAAGGGCAGGTTTTGGATACTCTCTTTGCAACCATAATCTACTTCATTTGGCGAGAGATTGCCCGAACCCAAATCAATGCCTGTTTCAAAAAACAGTTCAGGATGCGCTCTCATCTCTTCGCATGTCAAGCTATGATCGTCCAACGGATCTGTGGCATTTGTATTATCTTGTGCCAAAATTACAGCTGTCAAAAGTAAAAAAACAGTGAAAATTTTATACATGAGATACCCCTTTT
>JAIRKW010000058.1 GCA_031259875.1 Campylobacteraceae bacterium | reverse complement strand
GCTAACCGCCATGAGTACGGCAAATCAAATGTTAAATACGCAGAAGGCTGCGCTATATTTAAAAATACGCAAAACGACAGTGTGTATTGGATGAGTCATGCAGATAGGGTTGAAAAGCTGCCGGACGGTTTTGTAAGCGTGGCTTCAAGCGACAACTCTACACATGCAGCGATTGCTAATGCGCAAAAGAAGATTTACGCTTTGCAGTTTCACCCTGAAGTTGCGCACTCAAAACAGGGAGCAAAGGTTTTAAGAAATTTTGCAAAAGAGATTTGCGGATGTGAGACTACGTGGAATATGGGCTCATTTGCGAAAGAGCAGATAGCAAAGATAAGAGATATCACAGCGGATAAAAAAGTTCTTTGTGCCGTAAGCGGCGGAGTAGACAGCTCCGTAGTGGCAACGCTTTTGTATGAAGCCATAGGCGAGCGGCTTGTGCCTATTTTTGTAGATACCGGACTTTTGAGGGCGAACGAAAGAGAGCAGGTGGAAAATATGTTTAAGGTAAATCTTAAAATTCCACTCATCACAGTTGATGCAAGCGAGATATATCTCTCACGCTTAAAAGGCATAATTGACCCCGAGCAAAAGCGAAAAATCATAGGTCATACATTTATAGAAGTTTTTGAAAAAGAGGCTAAAAAGCATGAAGGCATAGCGTTTTTAGCTCAAGGCACGCTTTATCCTGACGTGATAGAGAGCGTGAGCGTCAAAGGACCTTCTAAAACTATCAAATCTCACCACAATGTCGGCGGACTTCCTGATTGGATGAAGTTTACTCTTATTGAGCCTTTAAGAGAGCTTTTCAAAGACGAGGTGCGCGCTTTGGGGATTGAGCTTGGGATACCCAAAGATATGATTATGCGCCATCCATTCCCAGGTCCTGGACTTGCCATAAGGATAATGGGAGAGGTGACAAAAGAGGATTTGAAACTTTTAAGAGAAGCTGACGTTATAATGCAAGAAGAGCTCAAAGCCAGCGGGTATTATGATAAAACGTGGCAGAGTTTTACTGTGCTTTTGAATGTCAAAAGTGTAGGTGTTATGGGCGATAACAGGACGTACGATAATACAGTATGCATAAGAATAGTAGAGAGTACTGATGGAATGACGGCAACTTTTGCCGATTTGCCGCATGAACTTTTGGAGCGTATGAGTACCAGAATCATTAACGAAGTAGAGGGTATAAACCGCGTAGTGTATGATATATCCAACAAACCGCCTGCGACAATTGAGTGGGAATAAGTTTTCGTATTTTGCAAAAGCAATAAGCGCGTTAAATAAAATTGATTTTAATGCGCTTATTATGTAATTTTAGTTTTATTATTCTTGCCAATATAATATAGGAAAACCTCTGTCTAAGGGCATTTTCCATGGGTTTTCATCGTCGTTTCCAAATTTCCACCCAAGCCCGCTGTTTGCTGTGTTGCTTGCATACAGAAGAGCGTTTGCAGCTCATCAAGCGTTTTACTTATGCCGTAGATGGCTGGATTTGTACCAAAATCGACGCCTGATTGCAACCTCTCTTTGGTTTTGCGCAAAATGTCGCGATGTACGAAGTCATTATCTGTATTGTATGGCAGTCAATATATCATTTACTTCATATAGTAACTTTCTTTGTCAAGGTTGCTGTCTCTTAATAAAGGTTTTTGGCTGGCAATGTTCTAGGTTTCAAATTTCATTTTTTCATATCAGAATCTTTCCTTGTTACTATTTGCTTAAAATTTCCTTTATCTTATCAATCAAAGGCCTAAAATTCGTAAAATGATCAACATTGGTATCGGTTTTCACTGTATCAAGAAAAGCTCTTTTGTCGAATTCTTGAATTATTTTTTTTGCTCCATAGCCATCGCTTTGCTCGTTTGACGGATAGTATTTATCAATAAACATTTCTGATGGATAAAGATTTTCAATACCTTTTTTGACTTTTTCGTTGCAGTCGTTTTTTGAGAATACAAATCGGAAAAATTTATCATTCTCTACCAATTGATTGGCTGAATCTCCACAATCACAATCGAAAACAAACAAGTATTTTGCCTGTAGGTTTGAAGTAGAAATCACTTCATAAGCTGTTTTTAATTGTTGCCATCCTGTCTTATCGCTAAAATTAAAATCAATTTTGTCTAATATAGAGTCATTTATCAGTTCTATTGCTCTCTTTATATGCTCCACATTATTTCCTTCGGAAAAAATTTGCAGTTTGGCAGAATCAAACTTTTTCTTTATTGCATAATATATTTCCTTATATTGCTTATTTTTCTCAACCATAGCTTCATAACCCTCAGTAAACACGCGTGTTATAGATAAATCTGTTACCATGCCTTGTGAATCTAAATCGATTATTTTAGTGCGAGTATTGGTAGCTGCATTTCCTTCCAGCCCCATTGCAACAAAAGGCGAATGTGAACTGATAATGAACTGTACATTAGGAAAAAGCTCCATGAGTGTTGGCAATACATCTTTTTGCATTCGAATATGCAGATGTTTGTCTATCTCATCAATTAGAACTAACCCTGTTGCAAGTTGGGCAGGAGAATTTGGGCGTATTCTGTCAAATTGGCGTACAAGTTCACCAAATAGGCAAATCAGAGTATTTTCACCTGATGACATATTGAAGATGGAGGGATATACGGTTTTAATCCATTCTCCATTTGCGTCTCTTTCGCCTACCTGAATACGAGTGGCTCCTCTATTTCTTTGCCCAATACTAAGTGAGAGAATTTTACCAGATCTAATTGAAAGCACTGCGGAAAAGACTGTTCTTATATTCTGAAATAGTATCTGTACAAGCTTGTTTTCTTGCAAAATTGTTAGGTCTAATATTACATCCATCAACCAGTTTGCCAGATGCGGTAAATCCGTTATCACTTCAATTGGATTCTGTAAGTAGCCAGAAAACTTTGATGTCAAGCCGTAATCAAGTTTAATTTTATAAGGGTCATTTAGATATCCTGGTTGTTCATGCCTATATGCAGGAAAGAATGTTACAATGTTGTTCTGAAAAATCTGTGCAAGCGTTTTTGTATCTTGCTCTGATAAGTGCTTTACATTATTTGCTTGTTCTAATGAGGATTTGATTTCATTATATTTGATTGCGTATGTGTCAGACAATAATTCGTTATATTTCTCTTCGCTATCAATTCCACGTCCGCGCAAATCGAGATATTCAATTATTTTATCATTGTAAGCAAATTGAATACTGACGAAAGAAGGCTTGCTGTTATCTATACTGAATATATCGGATGAGACACGGTAGTATTTATTTTCTTTACCTTCAAATTCATTTGAAAATGATAAGCGAGCAATTTCATACCAAGCGTCAGCAATATGAGATAATATCGTAGTCTTTCCGCCGCCATTAACAGCGCTAAGTATAGTTATCATCTTCTTGTCATTAAAACTAAGCTCAATATGTTCAAATGGAGCACGATTATGCAAAACCATTTTTTTTATCTTAAAAGACATATTTTAGTTCCTCCAATTTTTATTTTAGTTTTTTAGTTCGCTATTCAGTTTAACTTGGCGAGTAAACTGCTCTTTGTGCAAGCTGTCAAGAGACTTGAATAAAGTTCGTTTTTTTTAACCGCCATGTTTTGCTCCAGAAATTTAAATATCTGTTCTAAATTTATTGGGTATCATTGTAGCGAAAAATAGAAAGAAAAGTAGGCGCATCTATAATTAATGAAAGAAAGATAAAGTTTTATATTTGCAGTGCATAAATATATTTTGCATAATCTTGTTATAATTAAGTATTTTATTTTAGAAGGCAGTATGCGGGAGATTTATCTGTTAAATGACGCAAAATACGAAGACGTTGAAAATATCAGTGTTTTTGAGATAAAATATTTAAATCCGAAATTTACTCCGAAAAATTATGATGCACTCATATTTACCTCAAAAAATGCAGTTTTTGGAATAGATAAAATTTACAAAGAGTGGAAAAAACTGCCCGC
>JAIRKW010000039.1 GCA_031259875.1 Campylobacteraceae bacterium | reverse complement strand
AAATCCTTTCTGCTTCTAAAGTTGCCAGTCGTCAAGACGACACACATTTTCATCATTTTGCCATCTGTTTTAGCTTCATTTATAAGTTTTTATTGACCTTATATTTTTGGCTTGGCAATTGAACTCTTGAACATACTTTTATCTAAACTCTTTTATGTTTTCAGATATGCAAGGTTGACAAAAAAATAGTATTAAAATTATAACACAAAATTTTATGTAGTCAATCGATTATATTTAATAAATTAATAAAAACTCACTAAAAGGCCTTGAAATCGCAGTTTATTTATAATTTTTTGCATTAAAAATTAGATATTTGCCTGATAATGAATATTGTTTGTTATTATATATAAAAATTAAAATAGTTTATTGTCTTAAAAAGCAATGAAGTTAATATTTTAATGCATAAAATATTATAAATTTATAAGTAAATATAGTTATCTGGTTATTTTTTATTTATATATTAACAGCTCAATATTATATTGTCAAATTGTCTTTTGAGCTTGATATTTTTATACTGCAGTATACCAATAGATGTTTCTTGTAAATAAAAAACATATATCTGCAAAAATATAACTTTCTTTTGCTGATATAAAACTTTATAGCTCTTCTTGTTTGTTTTTAACTTTATTTATCAATTTTTATTGACCTTATACTATTGGCTTGACGATTTTTGAGCATATTTTTATCTAAACTCTTTTAGATTTTCATATATAAAAATTACACGCACTTGTCTTTGAACTCTTTGGCAAATTCATCGCCCTTGAAGCCTTGCTTTTCCAACTCATCTATTAAATCCCAATTGTCTTTTGAGGTTGATAACACTTTTAGATTTTTACTGCCAAGACCGCTTAAGTCGATTCGTAAAAATGTCGTCTCATCGCCTTTTTTAAGCAAAAAAGTTCTTGAAGTAGGCTGTAATTTTTTTATCATTTCATACTGTTCGGTTGTCAGGTTAAATCCTTTGACATAATCCTCTTCTCTTGCTTTTGGGTTTGGCAAAAATATCAAAGTTGCACTCTGCTCCACAACAGCGCGCGCAATGGGATTTTTGATAAAATCTTCCGGACTTTGTGTCGCCATAACAACAAGACCGTTTAATTTTCTGATTGTTTTCAGCTTATCTCTCACGACTTGCGCTACTGTCCTATCCTCTATCCATTTCCAGCACTCATCTATATTTAAAACAAATCTTCTGCCGTCGATTAATTCATTTATCCGCTCAAACAGGTATAAAGAGATAGGAGCGGAAGCCGTAGCGTCATCTAAAAATTCTGTGCCGTCAATACCGTATATATTTTTATCTTTTTCAAAAACAAGTTCATCATCAGCATTATCAAATACCCAACCATAAGCATTACCTTGAGACCAAATTTTAAGACGGCGATAGAGCGTGTCATCTTTGGCATTGTTGACTGATAAATGCTCCATAACTCTTGTTATACTGTGTTTTCTAAGCTCTTTTGGCATATCCAAAACACTTCTAATGGCTCTGTTCATATCCTCTTCTTCTACAGGATTGAGCGCTCTTCCTACAAGTAAACGCAAGAGATTATCCAAAAATGCTATCTTCTCGGGAGTATTTTCACACATAAAAGGGTTGAAACCTGTAGGCACACCGTTTTTGATAGCAAAATACTGACCGCCGGAAGAGAGTACGTTCGCATGCGCACCTCTATCTTTGTCGAAAAATACTAATGTAAAATCCTTAGTCCCAGATTTTTCATCAAAGCTGTTTTCATCTGCATATTTAACCATTTGGTTTGCCAAAAACAGCTGCAAAACTGTCTTGCCGGCACCTGAAGCGCCAACGATGAGCGTATTACCCAGATGTTTTTCATTAAAATCGTTTCGACCGAGTTTTGCTTCATGGAAGTTAATAAAATACGGAGTGCCGTTTGTCCCTTTAAGCGTAGTTATTGCATCACCCCAGCAGTTTTGGCTCTTTTTACCCGTTGGGAAATTGTGAAAAGAGACAAAAGAGGCAAAGTTTTTGGATGAGATGAGATTGACACGCGGACGCAAATGAAAATTGCACGGCAGTTGAGCAAAATAAGATGCCGGCAGAGCTAAATTGGCTAAGGTTACTCCAAATCCTATATCGTTAAGATTGGTAATAACGGTGTTGGTATTTTTTTGAACCTCTTCTATCGTAGAACCAAAAACAAGAACTGAAAAATGGTATTTACCGAATGATATATCGCCGGATATCAGTGCATCTTTAGCCCAAGTCAATTCATCAAGCTGCCTCAAACCGTCGTCTGCACTCGCCAATAACTGCTTTTCTTGCTTATTTATCGCCGACTTTGCTTCAAATGCCGGAACAAGCGCATAAGAATGTGTCGCGATGTATTCTACATCTTCGTACATCAAAGCGTCAAAAATACCGGCAAACGTTTCGTTTGTGTAGTCTTTTATCTCAACAGCTCTTGCGAATTTTTTGAAACCGTTGTTAAAATTAAACTGTATAGTGTCTTTGCCAAATATAACTTCATTCAACCCTGCTGTCAGATACTGATTGATTTGTGTAGAGTTAATGCACACCTTTTGAAACTTGCCGCTCAAAAGACACGAAAAGAAAGAGAGAATTTCAGAATATCTATTTCCGTTTTCTTCATAAGCTTTTAATCTTTGAGGCTGAAACTTTTGTAGATTGTTTTCAAGTCTTGCACAATACTCTTTAAATTGCTTATATTGTGCGATTAATTCATTTTGTTTACCGATAAAATTCATTCGTTTGTATGCTGAATTTTTAATTTTATTCGCAAACGGCATAAATACCATCGTGAAATACAGACTATTTACCTTAAGATTATCTCCGCCAAAGCTTTTGTAGTATAACTCATCTATCTCTTTTAAAAATCCGTTTTTAAACTTTGACGACATTTTTATAGAAGTTTGATGGCGGATATTGTGATGATAAAATGCAATAGGCTCGCTCGCAAACGCTTTAAATACGATATTGAGATTTTCACCGAAAAGTTCAATATCGCTGTTGCCGCTTGCTTCAAAGCTAATGCCTTCTATCTTCCAAACCGCTATAAAATTACCATCTTTATCTATTATCGTATTGTCTGAAAAGTGACTCGAATAAGGTATCAACTCCAAAAAAGAGAATTGATGCTGTAGGTCAAATGCTGTAAGTTTAGGCTGTCCTCGTTCTTTAAGCATTCTGTATTGCTGTACAGTAAACGTTAATGCTCCATGCCAATACTTTCTGCCAACAGGCGGAATAAACTTACCGTTAGGCAAAAAGTGTGTTACAAACTTAAGCCATATCAAATGAAAAATGAAATCATCTTTTTTTGTCATTGCTTTCATTATAAGAAGTGCTGGTATCAGAGCGACGAGCACTAACATATTTGTATAAGCTGCGACCAAAAAGATAAAACCAGAAACAACGGCAAATGGCGTTATGGGAACGCCAAGTACCATTGCAGGGCGGGTCATGCCTTTAAAAAGAGCTTCCATGTGTTATTGCTTAAACTCTATGACCTGAGTAATAGACCGGCTATTTCAGCGCAGGAAGCTATGACAATAGCCCCTATGATAACGGGCATTAATTCTTTAAAAGTCGCACCGCCGAACAATACCTTGTATCCTACATACAAAATCGCAATAGTAACAGTTACCATTGAAAGTGCACGAAGTGCGGTTAAAATATTCTCAAGGGTACCCTGCACTGTGTTAAGCTCCATTTGTGCAAGAGCAAAATCGGGAAGAAGAAAACCGCAAAAGAGTACGGCAACAAAAACTTTAGTCAGAACGGTAAACTGCCCGCCAGATGGGGAAGTGTTAGCATTAGCCATATAATAGCTCCTTAGTATTTTTTTATTTATTTGTCAGATAAATACTTTATATGACAAAAATAATTTTAAAATTATAACACAAAATTTTATGCAGTCAATTAATTCTGCTTATTGTATTAATAAAAACTCACTAAAATACCCTAAAATTGTAGTTTATTTGTAATTTTTTGCATTAAAAATTAGCTATTTGCTTGATTGCTATATATTATTTGTTATTATATATAAAAATTAAAATATTTTACTGCCTTAAGAAGCAATAAAATTAATATTTCAATACGTAAAATATTATAAATATATAAAAAAATATAGTTGCATAATTAATCTTTATTTATATATCAACATTTGAACATTATATAATCAAATATCTTTTAAGTTTGATATTTTTATATACATTATCCCAAAAACACTTTTTTATATATGCAAAATTCTGTGTACGGAGTGTGGATTGATAAATTCAAATATTTTCATAAGACATACCAAAAAAACAGAAAAATATGAATTTATTTTGCAGATAATTTGACAATACTCTTTTTTTACATATAACCGTCAAGCTTTCAGAAATTATGACAAAGATACAACGCTCTGTTTTGGAATACGTAGTTTAATACCTGAAGATTAAGCAAGCTTTGAAAAGCAGCAGTTTTTACATATGGATGGTTTGATGTCTCAAGCTATGTGGCACATATGTAATAGAGCACACCTTAATGGCAACGGACGCAAAATCAGTACTCTGTGAACCAACCGTCAAAAACTTATATCGGTCTTTTTAGCACTATCGGCAGCTCTGAGATAAAAAATTTTGGCGTTG
This sequence comes from Campylobacteraceae bacterium, assembly GCA_031259875.1. Taxonomy (GTDB): domain Bacteria; phylum Campylobacterota; class Campylobacteria; order Campylobacterales; family Campylobacteraceae; genus JAIRKW01. The sequence continues at coordinate 729 of JAIRKW010000039.1, read as the reverse complement.
TTATCGATAGTTCAAAAGGCGGTTTTAGTCATGTTGGCAGTATAGCAGTTTTTTACTCTTGCTCTTTTGCAAAATTATTACTATACAATTTTGATTAATAAAAGATTTTTTAGTATGTTTTCGGTGATTTATCTCTTTTAAACGTCCTATCAGATGTTTTTCACTCTCTGTTTTTAGAAATGCGGAAAATATATTGTATGTAAACCATGCTATTTTGCTCCAAAAAATTATTAAAATCGTCCTCGCAATAACATATATAACAGTGAAAATAAACTATTTTAGCATTTTCACCAAAAATACTTATATGCAACTATTATGTTAATATCAAAAATTACTATTTATATTCCATTTGTTCTATACCTGTGGCATTTAAACTTTTAATAATGATTTTTTACTCGTTTTTTATCGCATTGTGGATTTTTACTATCTTCCAAAGTCTATATTTTTATCTTTTTCCAGCTGTTGATTTTTCTCTTTATATTCTGTAAACTCTCTTATTAACTCTTCAAGACTCTTTTTATTGCTCTTTACTTCGATATTCTCATCTATCTTTTTTATAATATCTTGATTTAACGGCTTATCCTTTTGAATTTCAAACTCTTTCCATTCGTTGTTTTCGAGTTTGTAGCCTTTGTTGTCTTTATTGATTATATATGTGACCCCATCTTTACAATGTATTTGATCAAAACACTCTTTGATATTTTGAGCTATTTTGTCCTGCAAGGTATC
>JAIRKW010000119.1 GCA_031259875.1 Campylobacteraceae bacterium | reverse complement strand
ATTTAATCCGCCTGCCGCTTTGGCTTTGATACTTTCCAAAACTACTGCTTCCACATCAATAGAATTAAACCTCAAAGAGAATTTATCAAGCTTTATATCTATGCCGCCTGCTTCTTTAGCCTTCTTTTCAATGATAGGTTTTAAAATATCATTTCCCGCTTGCGTAAAAAGCAAGCCGTATGCTAATGCCGCTAAAAGCACAACCAAAATTACTATAGCCAAAAGAAAAATTTTAATGAATTTTTTCATAAACTATACCTGCCTTTCATTTTTTGTATATAAGAAACTTTAGCCAAATACGCTCAAGTATTGTGATTTTACTTGTATTATATATTGACATTTTATATCAAATATTGTAAAATTCCGTCACTCATTTAACTTGAGTGCTAAAAATTTATATTTGGAGGACGAATAGCATGAAGTTTCAACCACTAGGTCAACGAATTTTAGTTGAGAGAGTTGAAGAACAGACAACTACTGCGTCAGGCATTATTATACCTGATAATGCAAAAGAAAAACCTTTGCACGGAACAGTGCAGGCTATCAGTGACGAAGTAAAAGAGAAGAAATTGGTCAGTGTGGGCGATACTGTTGTATTTGCCAAGTATTCAGGCACAGAAATTACGCTTGATAAAAAAACGTATTTAGTCTTGAACGTCGAAGATGTTCTTGGAATTTTAAAATAAGGATACAACTATGGCAAAAGATATAAAATTTTCAGACAACGCTAGAAATGAATTGTACGAGGGCGTTAAAAAACTAAATGACGCCGTAAAGGTTACAATGGGGCCAAGAGGAAGAAATGTTCTTATCCAAAAAAGCTTCGGCGCTCCGTCTATCACAAAAGACGGCGTAAGTGTAGCCAAAGAAGTTGAGTTGAAAGACCCCGTGCAAAATATGGGCGCAGCGCTTGTTCGTGAAGTTGCCAGCAAAACGGCAGACCAAGCGGGCGATGGCACAACAACAGCTACTATTTTGGCTCATGCGATTTTTAAAGAAGGTTTAAGAAATATAACCGCAGGCGCTAACCCTATCGAAGTAAAACGCGGTATGGACAAAGCAGTTGAAGCTGTTATAGCTGAACTCAAAGAGATTTCAAAAAAAGTAAAAGATAAAAAAGAGATAGCGCAGGTAGCGAGTATATCAGCAAACTCCGATACAAAAATCGGTGAACTTATAGCTGATGCTATGGAAAAAGTGGGCAAAGACGGCGTTATAACTGTAGAAGAAGCAAAAGGTATCCAAGATGAGCTTGATGTAGTTGAAGGAATGCAATTTGACAGAGGTTATCTGTCTCCTTACTTTATAACAAATGCAGAAAAGATGGAAGCAGCGCTTGACAATCCGCTTGTACTCTTGTACGACAAAAAGATAACAAACTTAAAAGACTTACTGCCAGTGCTTGAGCAAGTTCAAAAAACAGGCAAACCTTTGCTTATCATAGCAGAAGATATCGAGGGTGAAGCTTTGGCTACACTTGTGGTAAATAAATTGCGCGGTATACTAAATATAGCTGCTGTGAAAGCTCCGGGCTTTGGCGACAGAAGAAAAGCTATGCTTGAAGATATAGCTGTCTTAACAGGCGGTGAAGTTATAAGCGAAGAGCTTGGACGCACACTTGAGAGCGCAACACTAAATGACCTTGGCAAAGCAAGCCGCATAGTTTCTGACAAAGACAATACAACTATAGTAAACGGCGGCGGCGATAAGGCAAAGATTGATGCGAGAATAGCTCAAATCAAAGCGCAGATTTTGGATACGACAAGCGATTATGACAGAGAAAAATTGCAAGAAAGACTTGCAAAACTAAGCGGCGGCGTAGCTGTTATAAAAGTTGGTGCTGCTACCGAAACAGAGATGAAAGAGAAAAAAGACAGAGTTGATGACGCGCTTTCAGCTACAAAAGCAGCTGTTGAAGAGGGCGTTGTTATAGGCGGCGGCGCAGCGTTTATCGTAGCAAAATCAAAAATCAAACTTGACCTTAAAGGCGACGAGGCAATAGGTGCAGATATAGTAACGAGAGCTTTAAGAGCGCCTTTAAAACAGATAGCTGAAAATGCTGGTTTTGACGCAGGCGTTGTTGCGAACAATGTTGAGCTTAACAACGATAAAAATTTCGGATTTAACGCGGCAACAGGAGAGTATGTAGATATGTTCAAAGAAGGTATCATCGACCCTGTTAAAGTAGAGAGAATCGCTCTTCAAAACGCAGTTTCCGTTGCAAGCCTGCTTTTAACGACAGAGGCTACTATCAATGAGATAAAAGAGGAAAACCATAGCCACCACGCACCAGATATGAGCGGCATGGGTGGTATGGGCGGTATGATGTAAGCTTTGGCTTTACATATCCGATACTTCAAAACCCCTGCAAATGCGGGGGTTTTATTAATCTCCTAAAACACTCCCTTATTTATTTGTGATATCTTTTATTTGCTATCAATAATAACATTTCACTCTATCACTGCAAACAGTTGACAGTGCAAAGTGATTAATCTCACCGCTTGTAAAATAACATTTTTTATCACTGCAAATATTACATGTTTCAAACCTCCTATATTCCTCTCGCTGCATCGATGTGGCGATAAAACAGTACGAAGTATTTATAAAGACGATAATTTAGAAAATACATTAAGTTTTACATTTGGATTTTCGCATCCATTGTAATAATGAAAATACTTTACCATCTTTCATTTTGGATTATCAAAAGCGCGGCGATAAGGCAAAAAATGATAAAATGCTTGATTTTTAATTTGCAATTTTAATATTTTTAGTCTTGCAAATACCATATAGTATAACTATGACCAAACCATCGATGTTTTTTTAGACTGCTTAAGAGTTAAAGCTCTATAATCAAATTGTATTATTTACTTCAAAAGTTAATGTTTTATTATTGAAAATATTTTTTAATCTAAAAAATATAAAATTTATTTATCATTTACATTAAGGGGTAACTCATGAATAGTTCTCGGCGTTTTTTTATAAAGATAGGCATTTCATTGGCAGCTTTGGCTTTCATGTGGGGTTGTAATGCAACCGAAACTTCAATAGTATCAGCCGAATATGATGGTTTTAAGGTTGAACACGACGAAAACAACCATGTAATCAATTTCATTCATACAAGCGATGAAAATGTAACTGTAATTTTAAAAACAGAGGGTGATGAACGAAGATTTACAACCGTTGACGGTGAGACTATTTTAGTTTTAACAGGTGATGGATATGAAATTAAACATACGTCATATAAATTAAAATCTTCTAAAAATAGCGCGGGTGATATGCTTCTTACATTTTCTTCTAT
>JAIRKW010000071.1 GCA_031259875.1 Campylobacteraceae bacterium | reverse complement strand
TTCCTTTATTTAAAATTATGATTATAGTTATAACAAATTTTTCATTAATAGTATTTATGATTTTTAAGACTGCAGGAGTCTTAATATTAAAATCACCAAACTGCTGCCGTGTTAAAAACGATACTGTTTTAGTAAAATTAAAAGGGTATGTTTGATACAATATAGCATTTTTTCAAAAGGAGTTTCGTGAAATATATAAACAGTAAACTCAGAAATAAAACCGTCTTGATTACGGGTGCGGCGGGTTTTATCGGAAGTAATTTGGCTTTTTATTTCCAAGAAAATCACCCCGAAGTGCATGTTATAGCGTTTGACATCTTTAGAACCGGCGAACGTTTTGAAAATGGAAACCTAAAAAGCTTTGGACACTTTAAAAATCTGACAGGCTTCAAAGGCGAAATAATAAGCGGTGATATCACAAAAAAAGAGGATTTGGCGCGTCTTGAAAATTATGATATAAATTATATATTTCATGAAGCCGCCATATCCGATACCACTGTTTCAGACCAAGAGATTATGATAAAGACAAATGTAAATGCTTTTATAGATTTATTAGAACTTGCAAAAAGAAAAGATGCCAGAATGATTTACGCCTCTTCAGGAGCAACCTACGGCAGCACGCCAAGTCCCCAGACAGTAGGCATAGAAAATCCGCAAAATGTGTATGGATTTAGCAAACTTGCTATGGACAACATCGCCGCAGAGTATGCAAGAAAGTATAGCATGTTCATAATCGGGCTTAGATATTTCAATGTCTATGGCAAAAACGAATATTTTAAAGAGAAAACCGCTTCTATGGTATTACAGCTTGGACTTCAAATACTAAGCGGTAAAATGCCGCGCCTCTTTTTCAATTCTGACAAGATTTTGCGTGATTTTATCTACATAGAAGATGTTATACAAGCAAATATTCTCTCTATGGTCGCAGATAAAAGCGGTGTTTACAATGTCGGTACAGGTAAGCCGCGTTCTTTTCAAGATATTGCTGATATTTTGCAAAAAGGACTTGAAACGGATTATAAGATAAATTACTTTGAAAATCCGTACAAAGCCTATCAAATGCACACGCAGGCAGATATCGCTTCTACGCGCGAAGAGATTGGATTTGACCCGAAATTTTCATTAGAAAAAGGCATAAAAGATTATTTGCCAGAAATCAAAAGAGTGTATGAGGGCGAAGTAAAAAATGTATAAAATATCAAAAACACCAAAAATTTTAGTAGTAGGCGACTTGATGATAGACCACTATCTTTGGGGAAGCTGCGAAAGAATCTCTCCCGAAGCGCCCGTACAGGTAGTGGATATAAAAAGTGAAACCTCAGCTTTGGGAGGCGCTGGAAATGTCATATCAAATCTCGTAAGTTTGGGCGCCAATGTTGATGTAGCAAGCGTTATAGGAGAGGATGAAAACAAAAATATTTTAACCTTAATGCTGAAAAAACTCGGCGTAGGAACCCGCATGCTATTCTCTGAACCGGGACGAAAAACTGCCAAAAAAAGCAGGATTATGGCATCTCATCAGCAAATCGTCAGATATGATTTGGAGTCAAAAAAAGATATAAGCTCACAAAGTCAGGAGAGATTGCAAAAAACCATAAGCGATGCTATTTTGGAATATGATTTGATATTATTATCAGACTATGCAAAAGGCGTTTTGACCCCAAAGCTTACAAGCAGTATTATAAAAACAGCAAAAGAGAATGGAAAACTCACACTTATCGACCCAAAAGGCGAGAATTATTCAAAGTATAAAGGCGCTGCGCTTATCACGCCGAATAAAAAAGAGGCTTCCATCGCAAGCAAGATACAAATAACCAATAACCAAACACTGCAAGAAGCTGGCGAAAAGCTGAAAAAAGAGCTGGGGTTAGACTTTGTCATTATAACTTTGTCTGAAGACGGTATGGCTATTTTTGGCGAAAATATGACAAAAATACCCACAATCGCAAGAGAAGTGTATGACGTAACCGGAGCCGGCGATACTGTTTTGGCAGCATTGGGAGTTGGACTAAGCGCTGGATTTGACATATATAAAGCCGCACTTTTTGCAACTTCAGCCGCCGCAGTTGTAGTAGCAAAACTTGGAAGCGCAACAGCGTCCATTGATGAGATAAACAGATATGAAAGCCAAAAGCTTCATAATGAGTATGAAAGCAAAATAGTAAATGCGGACGAGCTTCAAAAAATACTTGGACACAAGGATAAAAAAGAGAAAGTAGTTTTCACAAACGGCTGTTTTGATATACTGCACGCAGGACATGTGAAATATCTGCAAAATGCTAAAAATCTAGGCTCTTTACTTATAGTTGGGCTAAATTCGGATGAAAGCGTTAAGAGGCTAAAAGGCAAAAACAGACCAATAAATAGCGGGCAAGACAGAGCGTCTGTGCTTTCTGCTCTTGGATTTGTTGATTATGTAGTGATTTTTGAGGAAGATACGCCATATCAGCTGATAGAAAAATTAAAGCCCGATGTTTTGGCAAAGGGAGCTGATTATAAAGACAAGGAAGTTGTCGGCAGTAATTTGGTAAAAGAGGTCGTTTTAATAGATTTTGTAGCAGATAAAAGCACTACAAATATAATCAAAAGGATACAAGAGCAATGATGGAGATGATAAAAAGCGAGATAAACTCTCACATATTAACAGCGCAGAAAACATTTTTAGAACTTCAAAGATATATCTATACAGCATGCGTTATTGCAACCGATACGATAGCAAAAGGCAATAAGATTTTGATTTTTGGCAATGG
>JAIRKW010000186.1 GCA_031259875.1 Campylobacteraceae bacterium | reverse complement strand
TCCATTTTCTCTTTTAATTGCAAAACAACATCGACTCCAGCCAAATTAACGCCAAGTTCGCGTGTCAAACGCAATATAAGCTTTATCCTGTCTATATCCATTTGCGAATAAAGCCTCATTTTTCCTTCAGTACGCGATGGGACTATAAGCCCCTCTCTTTCGTATTGCCTTAATGTCTGCGGGTGAATTTCCAAAACTTTTGCCACAACACTTATGAGATAGACCGGTTCTTTATAATCATGCATCGCTGTCTCCTATCAATTCGTTTTTCATCAATTCCTTGAGTTTCGAGCTTAGCATATCAACTTTTGGCAATATTACATTTGCCAATACATACATGTCGCCTTTTTCACCTGTTTTGCGATCTGTTGCTCCATATCCTTTGAGGCGAAACTTTTGTCCCTGTTTTGTATCTTGAGCTATTTTTATTGTAACATCTTTTTCAAAAGTGGGTATTTTGACTTTGCCGCCAAAAAGCGCAGTTTTTAAAGGCACATCAAAACTTTTTTCAAGATTTATACCGTCTCTTTTGTAAATCGGACTTGGAGCGATATCTACCGTCAAAAACAGATCCCCTCTTTGCCCCTGAGATGCACGTCCTTTGTTTTTAATGCGCATTTTTTCGCCTTGATTGATGCCTGCGGGGATTTTTATATCAAACGTTTCATTGCTGTATGAAAGCTTATGTTTACCGCCCAAAATCGCCGTTTCAAAAGGTATGGTTATTTTAGCATTGACATCAAGGTCAGGAGTTTGTGCACCACCAAAGCCGCCAAACCCTCCAAAACCACCGCTTCTACCGCCAAAACCTCCGAATCCGCTTCCAAAACTGCCTCCGAATATATTTCTTAAAATATCATTGAGATCTGCTCCGCCCTGCGAACTTGCAAAATCGTGGAAATTTTGACCGCCAAATATACTATCGCCGTGCATATCGTATTGTTTTCGTTTTTTTTCATCGCTTAGTATCTCGTAAGCTGCATTTATCTCTTTAAATTTATCCTCTGCGCCTGCCTCCTTATTAATATCCGGATGATATTTCCTTGCAAGTCTTCTGTAAGCCTTTTTTATCTCGTCGGCCGATGCACTTTGATTAATTCCTAGAGTTTCATATAAACTTTTGCTCACTACTTTTCTCCTTGGTTACTGCTAAAAATGTATAAAATATTTATAGTGATTGTAACATAAACCTTTAGTCTATGTCAATCAACCTTTAGAGTTCGAATATATATTTACCGTGCATTAACTCCTTACAATTTATAATTACCATTTTTACTTCAAATTCAAGGAGAATATTATGAAAAAAATCCTGTTATTTTTATTGCTAAACACCGTATGGCTCTGCGCAGCAACTATAGATATAGTTCAAGCGCCAAACATTACGCAAAGGACAATTCCTACAAATGACAACGTTATTTTGTCATATCACGACTCTGTCAAAAATGCTAAAAAAAGCGTCGTGAATGTTGCCACCACCTCTACAAAAAACGTCAACAATCAGCTTGATTTGATGTTTAACGACCCATTCTTTCAAGAATTTTTCAAAAACTCTCCGTTTGCCAGACCACAGCAGAGAAAATCAATATCTTTAGGTTCAGGCGTTATCATTTCCGAAGATGGTTATATCGTTACCAACAACCACGTCGTAAGCGGTGCGGACGAAATAGTTGTAACACTTTCAGATAACGATAAAGAGTATAAAGCGAAAATCATAGGGCTTGATTCAAAAACCGATTTGGCTGTTATAAAGATAGAAGAGAAAAGTCTTCAGGCCATCACATTTGCCAATTCGGATAATCTGCAAGAAGGCGATGTTGTATTTGCTCTAGGCAATCCGTTTGGTATAGGAAGCACTATAACGCAAGGGATTATCTCCGCTTTAAATAGAAATGGTGTCATAACAAATCAATACGAAAACTTTATTCAAACAGACGCTTCAATAAATCCGGGTAATTCCGGCGGAGCTTTGATAGACAGCCGCGGAGCACTTATTGGTATAAACACAGCCATTATCTCCAGAAGCGGCGACAATAGCGGCATAGGCTTTGCCATACCTTCAAATACGGTCAAAAAAATAGCCGCATCGCTTGTAACAAACGGCAAAATAGAAAGAGGTTATCTTGGCGTTAAAATAGGCGATTTGACAAACGAATTGAAAGAGATATATACAAATAAAGAGGGTGCTTTGATATTGGGTGTCGAGGAGAATTCGGCTGCTGACAAGGCAAAACTCAAACGAGGTGATTTAATTATCAAAGTGGATGGCAAATCTATAAAAAATTCAAATGAACTTGCAACCACTATCGGTGACAAAAATCCAAAAGATAAAATCACAATCACATATGAGCGAAGCAGCAAAATACAAACCACAAGCGTTAAACTTCATAAAATGGAAGGAGATATTGCAATAAGCAGTGCAACCGACAAGGATATTATAGACGGACTTACTCTTGAAAATATAACGGACGCTTCAAAATATAATCTTCCAAAAAATATTAAAGGCATACTTGTAACCAATGTTAAAGAGAATTCCAAAGCCGCACAAGCAGGCTTCAGAGCAGGAGACATTATCATACAAGTCGGCGAAAACACTGTCGCTTCAATAGACGAATTAAAAACTGCCCTAAATAAAAATAAAGGCGGCAAGAAAGCTGTTTATCTGCAAAGAGGAAACGGCATAGCAGTTATCGTAATACAATGATATAAAGGAGGGATTTCCCTCCTTTTATGTTATAATGAACAAAAAATCGGATTTAAAATGATAAGTATATTAATGATAGAAGACGATACCGAACTGGCTGAGATATTGACAGAATATCTTGAACAGTTCGATATGAATGTAACTGTAGCAGAAGACCCATATATAGGACTCTCCACGCTTGAGATAGAGAAATTTGATTTGGTTATTTTGGATTTGACGCTGCCGGGACTTGACGGGCTTGAAATATGTAAAGAGATACGCAAGCGCCACAATATCCCAATCATCATCTCTTCAGCAAGACATGATATAACAGATAAAGTTGCGGCATTGGAGAATGGTGCAGATGATTATCTGCCAAAACCGTATAATCCAATGGAGCTTCAAGCGCGCATCAAAAGCCGTTTAAGAATACACGAACTTCAAAAAGAGTCCAAAGAGAGTAAATCTAACGGTGATTTAGAGTTGGACACTCAAAAAAGGGTAGTAAGTTTTAAAGGTAAAGAACTTATTTTAACAGCAGCCGAATATGAAATACTCGCCTACCTCATTAAAAAAGAAGGCGGTGTCGTATCGCGCGAAGAGTTAATATACAATTGTGAAGCAATAAATGAAGAAAGTGTCAACAAAAGTATAGACGTCATAGTCAGCAGAATACGCCACAAACTTGGTGAAAATCCGAAAAATCCACGTTATATCTACGCCGTACGCGGTATTGGATATAAGTATCTTAAATGATTAGAGTTAGATCTTCTATCATTTATACGATAACTCTTATCTTTTGCATTTCGCTGATAAGCGTTACTTTGGCATTTTTATATCTAATCAAACACGATAAAGAGAAATATGCCGAAGAGCTTAACTTTAAATACTCCGTTATTGCAGAAGTAACGCTGTTTCGCCTTAATAATTTTATCACTTCCGATGAAATGCAAAAGCAGATAAAAGATTATAAAATGGAAGTGATAAATAATGAAGAGTTAAAGCGGCGCATACTTTCTAACGGCACTGTGCTTGATGCGCTTATAAACAGATATGGACAAAGCGCGGCTATCGTTTGGTACGATAAAAACAACTATCTTCATATAGTTCACAACAATGCAAATCTGCTTCTAAGAGACAGTGAATTTCAATCATACAGATATAATATCATAGAGAGTATTTTTGCATTTGTTTTACTGATAATTATTTTTATGTACATTCTAATTATCAGAAAAATACGTCCTTTGAAAAAACTTAAAAAACAAATAGACAAATTTGCTGCAGGTGATTTTGATACCCCAAAACCTTACAGCGGCACAGATGAAATTTCCGAAGTTGCCAATGCATTTTACGCATCGGTAAATCATATAAAAAAACTCAATCATTCTCGACAGCTTTTTTTGAGAAATATAATGCATGAACTAAAAACACCTATAACAAAAGGTCGTATATTGACCGAAATGATACGCGAAGATAAACAAAAACAAAGACTTATCACAGTATTTGAGCGGCTTGAAACAATGATAAATGAGTTTGCATCCATAGAGAGACTAACTTCGGGTATAGGACTGGCAAATGTAGGCGTTTATAGATTTATCGACTTGTTCGACGAAGCAGTTGATTTGGCGATGTCAGAGAGAGAAAATATAGATTTTTACATTGAGAAAGACTTAAATCTCAATGTAGATTTTAAACTTTTTTCATTGGCTTTGAAAAATATGATAGACAATGCTGTCAAATATTCACCGGATAAAAAAGTAACTATAATAATTGATGATGAGAGTATAAAATTTATCAACTTCGGAAAAGCATTAGATAAACCGCTCGAGCATTATCTGGCACCGTTTACGCAAGGTAATAACAGTACAAAAAGTTTAGGGCTTGGGCTTTATCTTGTAGACAATATCGTAAAAGCACATAAACTCAAACTCACCTACGAATACAAAGACGGCAGAAATATATTCTGCTTTGAGGGATTAAGTAAACTAAAACAGAACAATCGATAGACTATTCGTTTCGCAGAGTATTTAATATATCGACCTCCGTAGCCTTTTTCGCCGGATACCAAGATGACAAAGCTACAATAATAAGTGCACCTGCGACTATCAATCCAAAATCTGTCAAAGACAAATCAAGCGGTAATTTGGAACTGCCGTATACATCGGCAGGAAGACTTACTATATCAAAAGAGCTAAGCGCAAAAAGGATTACAGCGCCAAGCAGTATGCCAAACACCACACCGCTGCATCCTATAACCATACCAAGTCCAAAAAAGCTCTTTTTTATTTCATTTGGTTTAGCCCCTAAACAGAGCAGAAGTGCTATCTCTTGACGACGATTCATAACAGTCATCAATAAAGAGCTCATTATATTTAAAGAAGCAACTAAAATTATCAGCATTAAAACTATAAACAACGCCCTTTTTTCAAGCTCGAGAGCAGAGAAAAAGTTACCGTTTTGCTGCCACCAGCCAACAGCGCGCAAATTCTCAGGCAAAACGCTCTGCAGACTTTTAATGTCTTTCATAGGTTCTTTTGAATAGATATGTATACCGTCATACACACCTTCATTATAATTAAGTACTTTAGCAAGAGACGATATAGGCGTAAACATGTAAGCTTTATCATAGTTTATGAGTCCGGATGTAAACTCTTCTTGATATGTAAAACGTTTTGTTTTGGGAATGAGTGTAAGACCACCGGGTTCTCCTTGAGTAAAAACAACAGTTACCTTGTCGCCTTTATCTAAAAACATTCCTTCTCTTATCCCGCGTCCAGCCAAAATATCAAACTCATTTAAGCTTTTATTATCTCCCAACGCTTCGGCGATAACACTATTTACAAGTTTCTCGTCTTCAAAATTTACACCGAAGATTATACCGCCCTCAAACTTCTGCCCTTTTTTGAGCATAACTTGCGAAAAGATATAAGGGCTGAATTTTAAATTGGGAAAATTCTTTTGCAACAATTCCAAGTCGTTTTGATTAACGTTTGGCACACCCATAATAGTAATAGGATAATTCATCGTAAAAAGTTTGCGCTGAAACTCTTTATCAAAGCCATTCATAATAGCCATAGCCACCATTAATACCATAAGCCCTATCATAACACCCAAAAATGCCAAAACAGCGCTTACGGTAATAAATGGCTGTGATTTATCAAAACGAAGATATTTTCCAATTAGATATCGACTCACACTCTTCATGATTAAGCCAGCAATCCTCGTTTTGGTCCGCTTTTGCCGCAGCAAAATTTATATTTTTTACCGCTCCCGCAAGGGCATAGGTCATTTCGCGCTATCTTTTTGTGAATTGCATTACCGCTTAACTGTTCATTTCCATGTTTAAGCTTCACATCATCCGCAGCATTCTCCATCTCTTGGAGCATTCTCATAGCTTTTTGTTCCTCTTCGGCTTTATTGTCTCTTAGCTGTACAAGCTGAAGCATTTTAAAACTCTCACTTCTAATACGCCCTACAAGTTCTACAAAAAGTCCGTAACTCTCTTTTTTGTACTCCGTTAAAGGGTCTCGTTGATTGTAGCCGCGAAGCCCTATACCGGTTTTTAATATATCCATTTGATAAAGATGTTCTCTCCACGCCGTATCAAGCACCTGTAAAGACAAAATCTTCTCTATTTGTTCTCTTTGCGCCAAGTCTACAACGGACATTTTCCTTTCATAATCCTCTTTTGTGCGTATATATACCGCCTCATAAAGCTTATCACTTTCAAGTCCATTTAAACCCTCTTCGTTAAATACGCAATTTATCTCCTCTTTCAGCGTCGCGATAAGTCTTTTTATGTCATATTCTTCTTTGGGAGCACCCTCAATTGCCCCTATACGAAACATCAAATCATGCGCATAATCGGCACGAAGCTCATCCATGCGCTTTTTCATATCAAGCGAATTTCCAAGCAATTCATTTCTGAAATTGTATATTGTTTTTCTCTGTTCATTTGCTACATCGTCATATTCCAAAAGGTGTTTTCGCGCTTCAAAATGCATACTCTCGACTTTCTTTTGTGCATTTTCAACTGCACGCGTTACCATTTTAGATTCTATACTTTCGCCATCTTTTATGCCAAGTCTCTCCATTATTACTTTTATTCTGTCTGAACCAAAAATTCTAAGAAGATTATCTTCGAGACTTAGATAAAATCTGCTCTTTCCGGGGTCTCCTTGTCTGCCTGCACGACCGCGTAACTGATTGTCAATCCTGCGGCTTTCATGCCTTTCGGTACCTATAATATAAAGCCCTCCAAGCGCTTTTATTTCATCATTTATCTTTATATCAACGCCGCGTCCTGCCATATTTGTTGAAATAGTAACAGCCCCTTTGGCTCCTGCTTCCGAAATAATCTGCGCCTCTTTTTCGTGATTTTTTGCATTTAAAACAGAATGTGGAATTTTAGCTTTTTCAAGCATAGAGTGCAGCAGTTCGCTTTTTTCTATAGAAGCCGTTCCGACAAGAACAGGCTGTCCTTTTTTATGCGAAGCTTTTATATCGTCAATAACTGCTTTGAATTTTTCAGCTTCACTCTTATATATAAGGTCATTATAATCAAGCCTGATAACCTGAACATTTGTAGGTATGGATATAACATCAAGATTATAAATCTGCGAAAACTCTGCAGCTTCAGTCTGCGCCGTACCTGTCATACCTGCTAATTTTTTATACGAGCGGAAATAGTTTTGAAATGTTATATCTGCCAAAGTTTGCGATTCGTCTTGAATATTCACATGCTCTTTTGCTTCTAAAGCCTGATGAAGTCCTTCGCTGAAACGTCTTCCTTCGCTGAGTCTTCCTGTAAATTCATCTACTATAACTATCTCTTCATTTCTTACGACATAATGCACATCTTTTTCAAACAGATAATGTGCTTTCAAGGCTTGGTCTAAAAGATGTGATAATATCGCATTCTCAAGACTATATAAATTGTCAACACCAAAAAGTTTTTCTGCTTTGGCTATGCCTGTTTCCGTTATTAAAATAGTTCTGTTTTTTTCATCAACAGTAAAATCCTCATCTTTGACAAGCTTTCTTGCAACACTGTCAGACATTTGATAATTTTCAAGTTTTCTGCCTGCGCGTCCGGAGATAATAAGCGGCGTTCTGGCTTCATCTATAAGGATCGAGTCCACTTCGTCAACTATGACAAAATTATGCCCTCTTTGGACTTTATCTTCAAGCGAATATTTCATATTATCCCGCAGATAATCAAATCCAAATTCATTATTTGTACCATACGTTATATCGGCATCATATTGCTCTTTTTTAACTTTCTCATCGTAAACGCCAGAAAGTATCACACCAACACTCAAACCCAAAAAGTTATAAATTTTCCCCATATCCGTCGCGTCGCGTTTTGCGAGATAATCATTCACAGTAACAATATGAACGCCCTTGCCTTCCATAGCGTTCAACACTACGGGCAAAGTAGCCACAAGCGTTTTACCTTCACCTGTTTTCATCTCTGCGATATTGCCGTCATGCAAAACAAGACCTCCGATAAGCTGCACATCAAAATGTCTAAGTCCTGTCGTCCTGACACTTGCCTCCCTTGTTATTGCAAAGACATCGTTAAGCGCGTCATCCAAACTCCTTTTTCCAAGCCTTACATCCTCCCTAAGAGCCGCAAATACCGCCTTTAATTCATCATCGCTCATAGCTTGATACTCTTTCTCCAGATCGTTTATCACAGCTACGCGCTTTTCATATTTTTTAACCTCACGGTCGTTTCTTGTGCCAAAGATTTTACCTAAAAAATTCAACATCTAATGAGCCTTTTTTATAAATAGAATGCAGATTTTAACACACTTTTGGTATAATTTACCTTTATTAATTCTACAAGGAGCATTTATGCGTTTTTTTGCATTTTTATCTATTTTTATTTTATTTTTAAATGCTAATGAGAATACATTTAAGAGTATATCAAGCGATTTTACGCAGATTATTAAAAGCGCTGAAAACGATACGATAAAATACAGCGGAAACTTTCGAGCGATGAATGAAGGAGATAATAATTTCGCTTTATGGAATTATAAAACACCAATAACCAAAATCATATACTTTATCAATAACGATGTTATTATTTTAGAGCCTGATTTAGAGCAAGCAGTTATGACAACAATTAATGAAATGCCCGATATCTCTCGTATTTTGAATGAAGCTTCAGCTGCTAACAAACAAACTAACAAAGCTGTAACAGTTAATATCTCTGAAGTTGATTATGCAATTTCTTTTAAAAACGGTACACCTGTAAAAATTGCATATACGGATACATTGGATAACAAAATAGAGATACTTTTGCAAAATACACTTTTGAATGTCAACATAGATAAGCTTACATTCAGAATCAATATCCCGTCAAGTTACGATACAGTAAGGTATTAAGGCAGTTGTTTTTAGCTTAGCCTGCTTAAAAATTGGAATTGTTTAATATCGTACCGATATTAAACAATTCACATTGTTATGTATCTAATTTTATAAAAAAAAGCAGTAATTTGAAATGCATGTTCCCATAAATGCACTTCCAATTATTTTTCCAACATTCACAATACCACTGATATTTCCCGTAGAGTAACTGCTTTTTATATGGGCATAGCGGACACTTCCTGCTATGCCGCCAACTTCCATAATACCGCTGATATTTCCCGTAGAGTAACTGTTTGTTATATAGCCACTCTCCCAATATCCTGCTATGCCGCCAATGTTATCATGACCAATAATATTTCCTGCAGAGTAACTGTTTCCTATATTACCGCCACCGCTTCCAGCTATGCCGCCGACATAATTATAACCGCTGATATTTCCCGTAGAGTAACTGTTTGTTATGTTTATGTGAAAGGAAGTTTGTCCTGCTATGCCGCCAACATAATCTCTCAAAGCATAATTATTGCCGCTAATATTTCCGGCAGAGCAACTATTTATTATATCACTATCGCTTATGTATCCTGCTATACCGCCAACTATTGTGCTAGAACTATCTCCTTCTCCGCGAATGTTTCCTGTAGAATAACTGTTTTTTATATAGCCATAGCGGGCTTTTCCTGCTATGGCACCAATATAGTTTTTTCCTATTATCTCTTTTCCTTCTGCTATCTCAACTCCAAGATCTTTTATATGAGCATAGATAATATCAGAAAAAAATCCGACACCTTCGGCAGTTGGTCTGTTTATCCAAAGATTGGTTATCTTGTGATTATTACCGCTAAAGATACCTCTAAAAGAATTTATCGGTATCCAGCCATCAGTGTCAAAGCCTCCTTTGGCTTCATCAAGTTCAATATCGTCCAAAAGTACATATTTACCTTTCAAATCATTCCGAATGTCATTTAATTCTTTTTGAGTTCGTATCTCTTTGACATCAAGATTTGGAGAAGTATAAAAATTAACATTTTGAGTTAGATTATACTTTTCATAAGTAAGATCATTTATGATATTGACATCACTGTTTGCCTCGTATGCGGAGGTAATGCCAAAACTTTTAGCCATATCTATGATATTTACCGTATCGCTTGATTCGGTTGTAAAGTCGATAGTATCAAGATCGGTATTTAAAAATGTGATGATGTTGCCCGAAACATTGCTTATTGGAGTAACCCCGCATTCTCCGACACTTGCGTCATACTTGCAGCCAACTAATAAAAAGCCGATTAATATAAAAAAAGATAACGTTCTAAACCTAAATAAATATTTTAACTTAACTGTTAAACCCATCATTGTAAACCTCCGCTTCTTTAAAAATATATTTTTGGATTATAACATAAAATTAGCACTAATAATTATTTATATTTTTAATATTTTTATATTTTTTTTAATTATCATATATTTTAACTATTAAAAAGACAATATAAATATATCAAACATTTTATTCTTGCTTAAGATTTGGATTTTATATCATTTCATTATTAAGAAAAATTCATATCATATAAAATAATCTATTTTAAAACATTCATAGTCTGTACATTGTTATAAAATTCTTTGACTCTGTTATCCGTTTTTACGCAGCGTTTTAGATAGGAGTCAAAATCACCGCGCGAATATCTAATATATAAATTTTTTGCACTCACAGCTCGACTTACAGCAACATAAAATTGACTGTTTTCAAATATATTATCTATGTCACAAACCAAACGCTCTATACTCATACCTTGTGATTTGTGGATAGTTATAGCATATGCAAGTTTAATCGGAAACTGTTTTAATGTGGCAAGCGTTTTACTTTTTATCTCACTGCCGTCTAAAATATTCTCATACAAAGCAAACTCATACGGTTCTACTTTTATAAATTCCGTCCCTTTTTCTATTAGCAGATATTCATCAAAAATGCCCCTTACGATACCACGCTCACCGTTGTAAAATTTACCCCATTTATTAACACAAAAGAGTATATGTGCGCCATTTTTCAGTTCAAGTTTCAAAGGGATATTCAACGATTTGCGCCAACTCTCAATTCTATTTTGATTAAGACTTTTTTCATTCAAGTTAAATTCTGCATTAAACACGCGCAGTTCGTCGTCTATCTCATCTAATCGTCTTCTATTCATATTATCGGCTTCATAATTTCTGCCGAACAGTATTGTAGGATTTAAAAGCATTACGGCTCTGTTTTGACGCAGATTTTCAAAAAAAAGCATTACCTCATCGTCTATTTCACCTTTTCGCACTCTATTTAATATATCAAAAAATAATCTGTCATTTGTTCTTTTTGAGCCTGTAAGTTCTAAAATTTTAGGATTGTAATTTTTCCATGCGCTGCTCTCAAAAGCATAAATTTCATCACCAAATAAAGAACCGCCGTCAAACTCGTCTTTTTTCCGCACAGGCGGAAGCTGAAAAAAATCACCCACAAATAGTATAGAACCATTAAAGCCGGAAATATTAAGCCTGTATCTTATCATCTCCATTAATGTTGCCGACACCATAGATATTTCATCTATAATTAAAAGGTTTGTATTTGACAAAATGCCGTTCAGCTCTTTAAGCTGACGTTTTCTGTTTTTGTCGTGCCTTAGAAGCTCTTCTGTATTTTTACATATGCCGAATGCAAAAAAGCTGTGTATTGTCTGTCCGCCTATATTTACCGCACTGATACCCGTACTGCCAAGCACTACAACTTGCTTTTTGTCTTTTTTGTATTCTTCTATAAGCTTTGCCGTAAGATAACTCTTGCCTACTCCGCCGCCGCCCGTTAAAAAAAGATGGTCGGTTTTTAGTATCTCTTTTACAATTTCAAGCTCTTTCACGCTTTACCCTTAGGTAATTTTTTGGTATTATACACAAAAGATATTTTTTGAAGGCAAGAATATGACAAATAAAAAAAGAAAATTGATTTCTAAAAATGAAAATATATCCGCAAAAGAGTTCAAAAAAACACCTGAAGAGCCAACAAACACAGATAAAAAACAGCTTGCTCTTTTTTGCGCAGCAGTAATGCTCTGCTCTGTTGGTGTGATAATATACACAGTGTTTATAGAGCCGCTTTTCTAAACCTGCAATGAATCGTCTTTTAGCATTTGCCGTACTTATTTTTCTATATGGTTGCGGTATTAAAGAATTTAATTTAGCTGAAGTTTTAAGGTATGAACAAAATATTTCTACACTGCCGCCTATTCCACTTTTAACTGAAAATGACTTAAAACAATACCAAGAGATATACATACAAAAACAGTTTGCTCCATGGGAGAAAAAAAAGCTTAGAAATGACTTAAATGAAGCCATTTGGGGACTTGGTTTTTTAACACGTAAATTTACAAGTGAAAATCTTCTTAATATAAACAATGAAACATTACAAAATATCAAAGACCAAGCAAATTTTGACGCGCACGGTACAATTATGGAGTATGCCGTAACTGTGAATGAGAGCCATCTTCGCGTATTGCCGACAGATAAACCATTTTTTCGCAGCAGCAGCGGATATCCATTTGATTATGCACAAAATTCACTGCTTGGTATTATGCAGCCGCTCTTGATTTCGCACTATTCTAAAGACTTAGCATGGGCATTCGTAGAAAGTGCATTTGCGGCAGGCTGGGTAAAAACAAATGAAATAGCGCTTATTGATGAGGAGTTAGCGGCAAAGATAAAAAACAGCCCTCATATCGTCATCACAAAAGATAATACACCCCTGTACCTTGAGAATAATTCATTTGCACATTACATAAAAATGGGTGCGATTTTACCGCTTTTGCAGAGCGATGAAGAGCATTATAAAGCTTTTATCATCCGCTCTGACACTTACAAAAGAGCTAAAACCCTCAATGTAATAGTAAAACAAGAGTTCGCTGCGCCGTTTCCTCTGGAGTTTAATGAAAAAAATGTTAAAACAGCTCTAAATGAGCTGCTTGGTGAAAATTACGGTTGGGGCGGACTCTATAACAATAGAGATTGTTCTGCAATGACAAGAGATTTTTTTTCGCTTTTTGGCATTTGGCTTCCAAGAAATTCACTCGCTCAAAAACGCTCATCAACATTTGTAAATGTACAAAATCTAACTGCAATACAAAAAGAGCAGACACTCAAAGAGCTTGGGATACCATATCTGACACTTGTTTATATGCCCGGACATATTATGCTTTACGTGGGACAAACAGATAAACGCGCGCTTATAATGCACAATATTTGGGGTGTTACAAATAATAAAGGCGGAAAATTTCTTATCGGAAAATCAGTCATTTCAGACTTATATATCGGTGAAAATCTGCCCGACATGAAAACAAAAAATCTTCTTATGAGTAAAATTCAAGGTTTTACTGTTCTTGCACCGAAATCAGCTCTTGTCAAATTAAAACTTCTTAAATCATATAAACATGCAATAGAAAAAATCGCAGACAATATCGTATATTTCAAAGATGGAAGCGAAATTGTATTTGATGATAAAAAGCAAAAAAGTTATGAGCAAATGCTCGAAAATCCAAGTATTTTAGAACAATTTTATGAGCCGTATAAAAAAGGTGCACTAAATCATGCAAACAAAAATAATGCAGGCAGGATAAGAAATGAAGAATTTTTTAAAGCAATATATGGACATAACAAGCAAGAAGTAGAACAAAATCTCGTTAAAATATCATGGCTTCCATCATCAGCCAACATCTCTTTGTATTTTAATAAAAACAACGGTGCGGCAAAAGCCTTACAAGCAGTTTCAAATGAGCTTGACAAGCTCGATGAAACATATCTTAAATTTTTAAGGTATCCTTCCGGCACCTACAATTATAGAAATATAGCCCAAACAAACAGACTCAGCATGCATGCATTTGGGATTGCAATAGATTTGGATACAAAATATACAAGCTATTGGCTTTGGAATCAAACATATGAAAACTTTTTACCGCAAAAAATAGTTGATATTTTTGAAAAACACGGTTTCATTTGGGGCGGCAAATGGCAGCATTACGACACAATGCATTTTGAATACAGACCGGAGCTGTTATGATTAATTTTAAATATATAAAAACGTCCAAAATTAAATTTTTGATTTTCATCTTTACTGCTTTTACTGCGCTTAATGCCGAAATTAAAGTCAGACAAATGCGTCATATTTATTCCGGTATAGCATATGTTAAAGATAATTAGACGATAGAGGCGGAAATAAAAGCTTATATATACGAAAAATAGAGACGACTTGAAGCTACCACTGCACTGTTTTCCTTGCTCGATATCAAAATAGATAAGTTAAAGAGCACTAAAAAGCAAAGGCTGCACAAGAGAAGCGCGCTTTTTATGGCGGATTATAAGAACAATAAAGAGTTTTTTATAAAATTCGAAGACAGAAGTTTAGAGAAAATACCAAAAACGACTGACGTAAAAAGCAGCACGACGGTCAAACTGAAAAAACCGACAAAGTGCGAGA
>JAIRKW010000138.1 GCA_031259875.1 Campylobacteraceae bacterium | reverse complement strand
ATGGAGGCTATAATCTCCAAACTTTCACGCGGTACTATGACTTTCAAATTCTCCAATCTGCTTGCAAGGGAGAGTATGATGGGGAAAATGGAGACTGTGCTTTTGACGCTTCCGCCAAGCCCAAGCTCTCCGAAGCAATAAAAATCTTTAAAACTAACGTTTGATTTTTGAAGCGCAATCAAAAGCGCGACTCCCAAATCAAAATGACTGCCAGATTTTGGAAGATCGGAAGGTGATAGATTGATAGTGATTTTTTGTGCGGGAAAGTTGAAGTTTATGCTTCCAAGAGCCGCCTTTATCCTGTCGCGCGACTCTTGTATGGATTGCTGTGCGAGTCCAACTATGGAAAAAGATGGTAAAGCGCGCACAAATGTTGACTCGACCTCGACACTGTGGGCTATATTTGCCTCCAAAGTTGCACACAAAAGCCTTTTCATTGCATACCTTATTTATAATATTTAAGGTGAAATTATACCTGTTTTAACTGAAAAGTTACAAATAACTTATATATCTCACTAATAAAGTGTAAAAAGTTAAAGTAATAGTAAAAAACAGCGCAATACGCTTAATTGCAAAATTATAAATTTTTATATAAAATAGATTTTCAAAGGGTGCGCATGAGAAAATTTGTAATTGTATTTTTATTGGGATTTGCGATGACTGCTCAAAGTAGTTTCTTAGACGAACAGAAAAAATATGAACGTGTCCGTACTGCGCTGAAAGAAAAAAGCGAATTTGTTTTGAAAAATTTATCGAATGCAAATATCAGTATGGATAACCTTAATATACTTTTTATAGCTTACAAAAATGAGGCTGTTTTGGAAATTTATGCAAAAAACAAAGATGAGGATTTCTATAAACTATTGCAACAGTATGATATTATGCAAAGTTCGGGCGACTTGGGACCAAAATCTGCACAAGGCGACAAACAAGTGCCTGAGGGTTTTTACTATATAAATCGTTTTAACCCCTCGAGCAATTTTTACCTTTCGCTTGGCATAAATTATCCAAATGCTGCCGATAAATTAAGAAGTGACGCTAAAGATTTGGGAGGCGATATATTTATACACGGTTCATTTGTAACTGTGGGCTGTCTGCCGATGAGCGACGATAAGATAAAAGAGATTTATTTATATGCTATGCTTGCCAAGAATGCTGCTCAAGCCGCCATCCCTGTCTATATTTTTCCATTTAGGATGAATGAAAATAATATGTCAAAATTTGAAAAAAAATATGTCGATGATAAAAAACTTTTCACATTTTGGCGAAATCTCAAAGAGGGTTATGATAGGTTTTTAGGCACAAAAAGAGAATTGAGGTTCAAATTTAAAAAAGATGGGTTATATTTGTTTGAAAAGTTATA
Source organism: Campylobacteraceae bacterium (assembly GCA_031259875.1). Taxonomy (GTDB): domain Bacteria; phylum Campylobacterota; class Campylobacteria; order Campylobacterales; family Campylobacteraceae; genus JAIRKW01. The sequence continues at coordinate 1,343 of JAIRKW010000138.1, read as the reverse complement.
GCAGACAAAAAACCAATGCTGTCTGAATCTGCCGTAAGTTATCTGTATTTTTTCAATTTATAAATTAAATCAAGCTTATTTTCTCCTTTTGAAAATATGTCAAACCTCTTTTTATTTGAAGTTAAGGTTTGATGATTATCTTAAAATAATATAAAAATGCTAATATGTCATTATATCAATTTCATTATAAAGGATTACAGTATATCGTTATTTTCAGCTAATCAGAATGCTTTAATAAAATAAACGTCTACAGTTAAAGCAAATGTTTTAGCTTTATGTAAGTTTAAAACTCTTTTTGCGGCACTTCAGAAGTATTTGATAAAGGCTAAGATTATGATTTTATGTTTTGGCATTTCTCTCTCTTTAATATTAATTGGCTGTGGATATGAAAGCAATTCTAGCAACAGTTCCAAAAATATTTCTAATAAAAGTAACTCTTCAAAAAGCGAACCAAAACTTCAAACTATCATTTCAAACAGTTTTTACTCTTTGGACGGTAAGGCTTATGTCGTTGGATTTAATAATGACAATCGGCAATAATATTAACCGCAATATTTTTGCCAAACTCTTGATGCTAAACAATAAAGCAGTCTATAAAAGATTTATCGGCATTGAAAAAATGAATTGAGCCAATTTTATTTTCCTGAAAAATGTCAAAAACCATATAAATAATTGTCAAATGTTATTATTTTCGACAAATTCGGCTTGACTTAATGCCAAAAGTCCTTTCATGTTGTGCAAAATAACAGCTTCGTGTTTTAAAATTTTTGTTTTTATTTTGCTGATTGAGCGTGTGAAAGAAAGTGACAACAGCTTTTCGAAAAGTAAAACAAATTTCCAATAATTGCCGCGATTTATTGTCACTTTTTGGCGCTTTTAAATTATGCTGTAAGGCGGTGAGCTTGAACTGAGTAAATGCTCATTTATTGAAATAAAAGACTTAAGTGATAAAAATATTACCGCTATTACCGCCGGCATTTTTCATTTTTTGGTTTTTTCTAATGACGATAAGTTTTGCAGTGCAGAATGAAATTCTTATAACAAACTTGGTTTAAGCGGCAAAAATGAACGTAAAATTTTTGAGGAAGTTCGGACATGCTAGAAACACAATATATCGGCTATTTTGATTTTTTCTTGCGACAATGTGTCTAGTGTTCTAAAGCGGAGATGTGCAGGCGATAGCTGCCTTCAACGATTTAAGAAGATTGTCGGCTGTCTGATTCATCATTTTTGTTTAAATAGGGTATTTAAAAGTCAAATCCTGTTTTTGATATGCCAACATTGTCATTTACAAATTTCTATAACGCTTATCGCAGAAGTAAAAATATTTTTTATCGCATTGT
>JAIRKW010000088.1 GCA_031259875.1 Campylobacteraceae bacterium | reverse complement strand
CCTACTATAATATTTTTTTGCAGCAGAATAATCTCGCTTCACACTTTTGCCCTTACTGTATAAATTCCCGATAAATAAACAACTCTTGGCAATTGTGCCCCGGCAAGCCCTCTGATGATATTCGATTGCTTTGGAGTGGTCTTGTTTTACACCATTGCCTTCATAATATAAGCTGCCAAGTTCTGAATAGCCTTTAGCAATTCCACCATCACAACCTTTTTTATAATATTCGATTGCTTTTGAGAAATCTTGTTCTACACTTTATCCATTATGGTATAAAATACCAAGACTTGAACAACCTCCAGCAATTCCGTCGTCACATATTTTTTTAAAATATTCAAACGCTTTGGAAAAATCTTGTTTAATATGGATTGCCAAGATTTAAGCAGCCTCCAATATCTTTTCCGTTACAAGATTTTTCAAAATGCTCAAATGATTTAGAATAGTTCTGCTCTATATTTTTGCCTTGATAATACAAGTACCCAACCATGCCGCAACTAAAAGCATTTTCTTTATTACAAACTTTTTTCCAATAAATCTCATCAGCCGATAATATGCAAAATAACAATGCCGGCAATAAAACTAATTGTTTTGCTTTATCGCCTTTACTTTAAAAATCCTACGGCGTTTGACTCCCCAAATGCCCCCTTATTCTCTCTTTCTATGGCTTCTTTAAAATCCTCTAAAGTAAAAATGGGTTCTTTTTTTAGAGCCACTTTTAAAGCGGTATTTTTTAGAACTATCTGTATTTGCCCTCCGCTTAAAGGATAGTTTGCTAAAACCTTTATATCAAAATCCTCTTCATACAAAGCGCTCTCAGGCAAAGCCTGCTGCCAAAGCTTTATGCGCTGCTTGAAGTTTGGTTTTTCAAACTCTATCTTATAATCAAATCTCCTTGAAAACGCCGGGTCAATGTTTTCAAGCATATTTGTAGTTGCGACTAAAAGCCCGTCAAAACGCTCTATCTGCTCTAAAAATATATTTTGCATTTGATTGTGCATTTTATCGGCGCTTGCCGCGCCATCGCTTGACCTTGCGCTTAAAAACTGGTCTGCTTCGTTCAGCAAAAGAAGCGGTTCCGTTTTTGTTTTATAGCAAAGCTCTTTATAAGTGTCAAAGATTTTGCGTACATTTTTTTCACTCTCCCCGACATATTTAGACAAGATTTTTGAGCAATCGAAGTTTAAAACCTGCTTTTTCAACGATTTTGCCAAAGACAGAGCCGTCATCGTTTTGCCTGTTCCTGGCGGTCCGTAGAGAATAATCTTTGCATCAACTCCTTTCCTTTTGTCTTTTATGCCCCACTCTTTAAGACGCGCTACTACAACTTTGTCCAATTGTTTTAAAATACCCTCTAATGCATCTCGTATTTTAGGTGTTATGACAACATCGTTCAAATCGGTTTTGGGTTCTATAAGTTCAAAAATATCCTGTTCGGCAATCAACATGTCAAGTTTTATCTTTTTGCTTTTTTTCTCTTTATCTGGGTGCATAATCTTTTGCAAAATATCTTCATTAATGTAAAAGCTTCTGCTCACTCCGCCAAAAGCCGTAAACATTTCATCATAATCGATAATTCCGCTCTCAATAAGTTTTGAACCCTCCTCTAAAACGGCACGGTTTTTGATACGCTCATATTCGTCAAAGCTAACAAGTCCTATCAAAGTATTCATCTCTCTTAGACTTTCAAATTCGCCTGAATATTCTTCTTTCAAAAGTGCTAAAAAGATAATCTGTTCTTTTATATCTAAAGAGTGCTCTTTGAAAAGGGTCTCTATCATAACTTCATTTTTTGTAACTTTCAGTCTTTCGTTGATTCTCGCTTCCAAAAGCTGTAATTTTGCCTGAAGTCTGTGTATGCCTGGCGCATTTTGCGTAATACTCTGTTTTGTGGAATTAATCTTTTGATATAACTCTATCCTAAAAAATTGGTCTTTTATATACTCCAAATGGTCGTTGTAGGGTGTTATATCAGGCAATATCATCTCCAAATTTCCATCTTCCAAAAGTTTCAAAAATGTTGGACTTGGAGTTATCATGCCATTATAAAGCTCAAGACTGGAGAAATCATTCAGTTTTAACTGTGTGAAATTACTTTGTATCACCCATCCAAGGTCTATTATATTTTTTAAAAGCGGAATTTTTTGAAGCTGGGCGTAATCTTTTTGGCCGAAAATTTCGTTTAGTATTTCACTGACTACAACATCAACTTCGCCCTCAATATAGCGGCGTATTAATACCTGAAGTATTTTTGCCTCATCTTCATTACATTTTAAATGCGAAAATATCTTACTGTTTTTTATCTCTTTGCTCTCTAAAAAATCTACCAAATATTCCAATTTTTTCCTTTATTTAATTTTTAAAGCTGTATCGCACTGTCTTTTAAGCTGCTTGCAATCTCTATTTCGATAAACATTGCTCTTATAGCCGTATCGTCTTTTTTGGCGTTGTTAGTTTTTGCTATACAAAAATATTCGTCAAACCACAGCAGTAAAAAACGGCATAAATTTTACCATAATCTCTGCCTTTGTGCTTAAAATTTTACAAATCTTATCATATCTAAAATAATATGTTTATTTCAATCTGTTTTAGTGTCTTTTATTAATATCTGCGTAATTGTTTTTAATTTTTATTATTTAATACAGAATATGCCGTAAGTTTTTTGCTTTAACAAGTACTTTTTTAATACCCCAAAAGTGATAGACACAACCAGCTTTAGATAAAATATATATGCTATAAGCTGGCAAATTTTAAAATATGTCTAAATAAGTTTATTGTGCGCTTACCGGTAAATATAACCGATAAACGCATTTTGAAGTTAAAGTATCTCGCTGTCGCTTGTATGTTTTATATTCATATTGGCAACCTGCTCTTTTAAAACTCTTTTTAAAACTTTTCCCGTAGCGTTTTTGGGCAGCTCTTTTGAAAAGAAAATATACTTTGGAATTTTAAAATTGGCAAGATGCTGTTTCAAATATTTTTTGATTTGCAGTTCGCTCATAGGTTCAACGACATCATCTTTAAATTGTATAAATGCTACAACATCTTCATCGCCGAGTTCGCTCTTTTTTCCTATCACAGCGGCGATTTCTATGTCGTTTAATTGATACAAAATCTCTTCAATTTCACGCGGATAGATATTTATGCCTTTTGAGATTATCAAATCTTTTTTTCTGTCTACTATAAATAAAAATCCCTCTTCGTCAAGTTTTCCTACGTCTCCCGTTCTAACCCAGCCATTTATTAGTGTTTCAGCAGTAGCTTCGGGCTTGTTTAGATAGCCTTGCATAGCGCAGTCGCCCTTGACTATTATCTCGCCTACTTCACCTATTGGCAGCTCCATCATTTCATCATCTACTATTTTTATCTCATATCCAGGAAGCGCTGGTCCAACTGAAAGCGGTTTTTGTTTTTCAAGACGATTTATGGCAACTGCAGGAGAGCATTCGCTAAGTCCGTAACCTTCAAGTAAAATACCGCGCGTAAATTTTTTACCAAAATCCAATAAAGATTTCTCGCTTAAAGGCGCGCTTCCGGATATAAAAAGTCTGACTTTATGAAACCATATAAAATACCAAGGAATCCTCGCTTTTATAAGGGCATTATATACGGTTGGTACGCCTAAAAATATCGTCACTCTCTTTAAAAGTGTCTGTTTGAGTATGTTTGAAAAAGGAAAAACAGAGCGGATAACTACAACAGAAGAGCTAAAATATATAGGCAAAAGTACCATAATTGTAAGTGTAAATGTATGAAACATTGGCAAGTAGACGATAAATCTATCGCGTGGCTCTATCTTGAAAGCGATTTTTGCTGCGACCATATTTGAGAGCATATTGCGGTAACTTAATATAGCACCTTTTGGTTTGCCTGTTGTGCCCGAAGTGTAAACTATACATGCGATATCGTCTATAGCAGGGCGTTTAGTCAATGTATGTGTGTTTGTTTGATGACTCATGATAGTCTTATAATTTAGATTTTTATCATCATAATATTCATACTCTTCTATCCAAATGATGGCTTCTATCTTCGTGGAATTAAAGAGTCTTTTGGTCTCTTTGGCAAATGATGCCGATGAAAACAGTAGTTTTGCACTGCAATCATTTAATATGTGTTCAAATTCTTCGCGCTTCAAGAATGTATTTATCGGCACACTTATTGCGCCAAGTTTTGAGAGAGCCAGCAAAGAGATGATAAACTCTTCGCTGTTTGCGACTATAATAGCCACTGTATCGCCCGCTCTTATACCAAATCCATATAAAAAATCCGCCAAAATATCTACTTTTTGCTTTAGTTCAATATTGCTTATCTTCCGTTTGTCTATAAAGAGCATAGTTTTTTTTGGATTTTCTTTAACATTATGCTCCACCATTTCATAAAAATTTTGAAAGTTATATCCAAGCATATTTAAAACCTGTATTTAAATGACATATTTACAAGATGCGCGCCGCCGTCGGTGAATGTACCGTT
>JAIRKW010000027.1 GCA_031259875.1 Campylobacteraceae bacterium | reverse complement strand
AAAAAATCGGGGCGCGGACAAAATATCAGCTTTCCGCACATAAAACAGTTTGCAGCAGATAACGCTTCTGATATTAAGATTTTTCAGCCAGAAACTTTGAGGGATAAAAATACAATAGAACAAATCGCTTCGCTAAAACCTGACTTTATCGTTGTTGCAGCATATGGCAAAATACTTCCGCGCGATATTTTGGATATAGCACCATGTATAAATCTTCACGCTTCACTGCTTCCAAAATATAGAGGTGCAAGCCCAATCCAACAAGCTATACTAAACAATGACGAGTATAGCGGCGTTACCGCAATGAAAATGGAAGAAGGGCTGGATACGGGCGAAATGCTTGGGTTTAGTTATGTTTTAATAAAAGATTTAAACTCTGATGCGCTTTTTGAACTGCTCTCAAAAAAAGCAGCGGATTTGACGTTAAAAGTTTTAAGAGAATATGATAAGATTTTGCCACTGAAGCAAACGGATGCGCTTTGTGTTAAAACTTCTAAAATCACAAAAGAGATGGGAATCGTGCATTTTGGGTTAAAATGCGCCGAATTAAAACAAAAATTATTAGCTTTTACGCCGTGGCCTGGACTGTTTTTGCAAAGCGGATTAAAGTTAAAAAGTTTCAAATGCACAAAAGCAGAGCATAGCTTCAAATACGGCAAAATTGTCGAAACAAAAGATGATACAGTCAGCGTGGCATGCGCTGACGGTTATATCCATATACAAAGAGTGCAAGCCCCCTCAAAACAGGAAACCAGCGCCCTCTCTTATATAAACGGAAAAAGGATTGGAGTTGGAGATACATTTTATTGACAGCATCGGCTCAACGCACCAATGGCTTTGTGAAGCAATAAAAAATGGTGACATAGTGCCTCCATTTGCGCTGTATGCAGGCAAACAGACTCAAGGCGTAGGAACCCGCGGCAACGAATGGAAGAGCGGCGATGGAAATCTTTATTTAAGTTTTGCACTTCTTGCATCAGTTATTCCAGATGATGTGCCACAAGCTTCAATATCTATCTACTTTTCGCAGCTTCTGCTTGAATTTTTAAGACAAAGAGGCTCTTTAGTAAGACTTAAATGGCCTAATGATTTTTATCTGAACCATAAAAAAATAGGCGGCATGTTAACAGCAAAGATAAAAGAGAATTTTGTAATATCAGTGGGGATAAATCTTCGCACATCTTTAAAAGAGTATGCAACGCTTGATATAGCACTTACTCCAAAAGAGTTAACGGAAGGTTTTATGGAGTATACAAAAATTTTTCCTTCGTGGAAGCAGATTTTTAGTAAATATAAGCTAGAATTTGAGTTCAGCCAAAATTTTGGCGTTCACATAGAGGGGAAATATCTCTCCTTAAAAGAAGCTAAGCTGTGCCCCGACGGGTCAATTGAAATAAATAATAAAAAGGTATATAGTCTAAGATGAGTGAGATTATTACTGTCGCCAATCAAAAAGGCGGGGTTGGAAAAACAACTACGGCTATCAACCTATCTGCTGCACTCGCCCTTGCAGGTAAAAAAGTGTTGCTTATAGATATCGACCCGCAATCAAATGCCACAACTGGAATTGGCTTTCGTAATAATTATGAATTTAACATTTATCATGTACTCATAGGACGCAAAAAATTATCACAAATACTTCTCAAAACAGATATTAAAAATCTCTACTTCGCCCCATCAAATATTGGACTTGTAGGCATAGAGAAAGAGTTTTACGACAACAATACAAAAGAACGCGAACTGATATTAAAAAATGCCATTGGCGAAATAAAAGATGATTATGATTTTATCATTATAGATTCACCTCCGGCTCTTGGCAGCATAACTATCAACGCCTTAAGTGCTGCAGATTCTGTTATTATCCCAATTCAATGCGAATTTTATGCTTTGGAAGGATTGGCGCAGCTGCTAAATACTATAAAACTTATAAAAAAGACCATAAATCCTCCGCTTGAAATAAAGGGTTTTTTACCAACAATGTTCAGCACTCAAAACAATCTTTCACGCCAAGTCGTGGCGGATTTACAGCAGCATTTTAAAAATAAACTTTTTTTAAATAAAGACGGTGAAGCTCTTGTGGTAATTCCGCGAAATATAAAATTAGCAGAATCTCCAAGTTTCGGCAAACCGATAATGTTATATGATGATAAGTCACCGGGGTCAATCGCTTATCAAGACCTCGCATATTCTATTTTGGCAGGTTAGGAACAGTATGGCAAAACAAGCATTAGGAAGAGGCTTAAGTGCAATTTTTGAGGATGTAGAAGAGGCTTACAAACAAGAGTTTCAGCACGACAATTCAAGAGTTCAAGAGATAGATATAAACAAAATCACGCCCAACCCATACCAGCCCAGACTTGTTTTTAAAGAGGACACGCTTAGAGATTTAGCTGCTTCTATTCAAAAACACGGACTTTTGCAACCTATACTCGTTATAAAAAAAGATGGCGGCTTTATGCTGTTGGCAGGCGAAAGGCGTTTGCGTGCCAGCCAAATAGCAGGTTTTGCAACTATTAAAGCTATTGTTGCTGATTATGAGTCTGAAAAACTTCGCGAATTAGCTCTTATTGAAAATATCCAAAGAGAAGATTTAAATCCTATAGAGCTTGGAAAAGCATATCAAGAACTTATAGATGAGTACAATATAACACAAGATGGATTGTCTGAGATTATACACAAATCCAGAGCACAGATAACAAATACTATCAGACTTTTATCGTTATCGGAAAAAACCAAACAATTAATAGCGGAAAATAAGATATCACAGGGACACGCAAAAGTCATAGTAGGACTTGATGCAATCGATGAAGAAACGATAGTAAATACCATTTTGGGGCAGCATTTGAGCGTAAGAGAAACCGAAAACCTTGTCAAGCAGCTCAAAGTCAATCCGTCATCTTTAAAAAAGAAACGTCAAAATGCAGTAAAGCCGCCCTTGTTGCTGCAAACAGTACAAGAAAAGATAATAAGTATAGGACTAAAAGCAAAAGCAACAAAAGATAGTTTGACAATAAATTTTAAAAATACTCAAGAAATGGAGAGTTTTTTATTGCGCATAAAAGAGTGGGAATAATTTTTTGCGTGTAAATTTAATAAAGTTTTTTTGTTTTAAATGGTAAAATCCCAACTTTGTTTGCATTCGCTTCTTTTTATTGAAAGAAGCTTAAACCTTAAGTTATAACATAAAAAAATAAGGAGAATACTTTATGCTGGATATAAATTTATCGCTGCTGCTGTCAACGGTGGTACTGTTTTTAGTTCTGCTTGTTGTGCTCAACAAAATCCTCTACAAACCTTTGCTTGGTTTTATTGACAACAGAAACAGCCTAATCCAGAAAGATTTGGAAAATGTAGCCAAAAATGCTGACGATATTGGCGTTTATCATGACGAAGCAAACCAAATCATATTGGATGCCAAAAACAAAGCAGCAACGAAACGTATAGAGTTGTTGGCTTCTGCACGCACTGATGCCAACAAAAAACTTGAGGCAAAAAAAAGCAAGCTTGAAAACGAGTACAACGAGTTCATTAAAACGCTTGAAAGCGAAAAAGTTGAACTTAAAAATGCTTTAAAAAGCCAAATGCCGCTCTTTAGAGAAGCTGTCAAAGCCAAACTTGGCAAGATATAGGAGAGAACAGTGTTACGATATATTATACTATTTACTTTTCCAATACTGGCATTCGCAAGCGGCGGAGGCGAAACAGATATATTTCCAAGAGCCGTAAATTTCTTTTTATTTGCAGGACTTTTATATTATCTATTGGCAAATATCATCAAGAATTTCTTTAAAAACAGAAAAAGTTCAATTGCTGATAAATTAAACGCTATTCAGGAGAGACTAAAAGAGTCTAAAAAACGAAAAGATGAAGCTTTAGAAAAGGTTGAAGAGGCTAAGGCAAATGCAAAGGCACTTCTTAGCACATCTGAAAAAGAGAGTAAAATAATGCTTGCTAAAATCTCATCTGATTTGGCTTTAGAGCTTGAAAATCTTGAAAAAGCAAGTCATGACCAAATGAATATAGAAAGACGTAAAATGGTACGTTTAGTTGTAAATGAAATACTCTGCGAACTCTTTACCGAAGAGTCCATTGCCATTGACAGAGAGAAATTTATCAATATTATCTTAAAAAAGGTAGCATAATGAGTACAATTATAGCAAAAAGATATGTCAAAGCGCTGCTTGATAGCTTTAAGGGCGAAGAGCTTACTAAAGTGCAAAACATATTGCAAGAGCTTAGCAAGGCATTTGATATAGCGAAATTTACTACGATTATCTCAACCCCTGACATTGATAAAGAGGATAAAAAAAAGCTTGTCGTCTCTCTTTTAAAAGACAGCGATAAAAAACTTATCAATTTTATCTCTCTTTTAAGCGAGAATGGAAGATTGCTCCTTTTGCCCGACATTTATAAAGAGCTTGAGTTTCAAATCTCCCTTAAAAACAATCGTTACGAGGGTAAAATTTATGCGGATAAAGAGATAAGCAAAGAACAGGCAGAGAGTTTGCAAAAGAGTTTTGGCAAAAAATTCGGAGCAGATATAACATTTAAGAGTGAAAAGTCAAACTACAAAGGGGTCAAAATAGAAATTGATGATCTTGGCGTTGAAACAAGTTTTTCTCTTGAGAGACTAAAAGCTCAAATGACTGAGCATATACTTAAAGCAATATAAGAAATTAAGGAGTAATAAAAGTGGCAACTAAAGTTAAAGCGGACGAAATTAGCTCTATCATAAAAGAGAGAATTGAAAACTTTAATCTCAGCGTTAATGTTGAGGAAACCGGCAAGGTTATAGCTATAGCGGATGGCGTGGCAAATGTTTACGGATTAAATAACATTATGTCAGGCGAAATGGTTGAGTTTGAAAACGGTGAAAGAGGTATGGCTCTAAACCTTGAAGAGTCAAGCGTAGGTATTGTTGTTCTTGGTAAAAGCGATGGCATTTATGAAGGTTCGTCAGTTAAAAGACTCGGCAAACTTTTGCAAGTTCCGGTAGGAGATTCTATCATCGGACGCGTAGTAAACTCTCTTGGAGATCCGATAGACGCTAAAGGTCCTATTGAAGCAAAAGAGAGCAGATTTGTAGAAGAGAAGGCTCCTGGCATTATGGCAAGGAAATCTGTTCACGAACCGCTTCAAACAGGACTTAAAGCAATTGATGCGCTTGTTCCGATAGGACGCGGTCAAAGAGAGCTTATTATCGGCGACAGACAAACCGGTAAAACAACTGTAGCAGTAGATACAATTATTAACCAAAAAGGTCAAAATGTTGTATGTATTTATGTGGCTATTGGACAAAAACAGTCAACAGTAGCACAAGTTGTAAAAAAACTTGAAGAGCATGGAGCTATGGATTACACTATCATCGTAAATGCCGGCGCCAGCGACTCGGCAGCGCTTCAATATCTTGCTCCGTATGCAGGTGTTACAATGGGTGAATATTTCAGAGATAACTCGCGTCATGCGCTTATTATTTATGATGATTTGACAAAACACGCTATTGCTTACCGCGAAATGTCACTGATATTAAGAAGACCTCCGGGACGTGAAGCATATCCTGGCGACGTATTTTATCTTCACTCAAGATTATTGGAGAGAGCTTCAAAATTAAACGATGAATTAGGAGCCGGCTCATTAACCGCACTTCCTATTATAGAAACACAAGCAGGCGACGTTTCGGCATATATTCCAACAAACGTTATATCTATAACAGACGGACAGATATTCCTTGAAACAGACTTGTTTAACTCAGGTATTCGTCCTGCAATCAACGTTGGTTTGTCGGTATCACGCGTAGGCGGTGCTGCTCAAATCAAAGCAATCAAACAAGTATCCGGTACTCTGAGGCTTGACTTGGCGCAATATAGAGAGTTGCAAGCATTTGCTCAATTTGCAAGCGATTTGGACGAAGCAAGCCGTAAACAGCTTGAACGCGGACAAAGAATGGTTGAACTTTTAAAACAACCTCCATATTCTCCGTTAGCCGTTGAGAAACAAGTTATTATTATATATGCTGGTTCAAGAGGATATCTTGATGATATAACAGTAAACGATGTTACAAAATTCGAAAGTGAACTTTACCCTTTCATAGAGGCAAAATATCCTGAAATTTTAGAGCAAATCAGAGCTAAAAAAGTACTTGATAAAGATATAGAAGACGGTTTAAAGAAAGCGTTAAATGATTTTAAAACTACCTTTGCAGTTAAAGGATAGAAAATGTCTAATCTCAAAGAGATAAAAAGAAAGATAAAAAGTGTTCAAAACACGCAAAAAACAACGCGTGCAATGAAGCTTGTATCTACTGCGAAATTGCGTAAAGCCGAAGAGGTAGCAAGGCAGTCAAGAGTATACGAGAATAAAATCAACGAAATGCTCTCTGAAATCTCTTATAAAATAAGTCAGCACGGCAAAGTCAGCGGTATGGAGAGTAAGTTTTTTCAGCTTAACGACTCTCCCAAAGTCGTAGATATTATCTTCGTAACAGCTGACAAAGGGCTTTGCGGCGGCTTTAATGTGCAAACTATTAAAGCCGTAAGACGATTGATGGATGAGTTTAAAAGCAATAATGTCAAAGTAAGACTTCGCGCTGTAGGCAGAACCGGTATTGAATACTTCAGTTTTCAAGGCACAGAGCTTTTAGAGAAGTATTTAAATACCTCTTCATCTCCAAGCTATGAAAAAGCCAAAAAGATAATCGTAGATGCGGTTAAAGATTTTACAGATGGCTTAACCGATAAAATCATACTTGTTCACAATGGATATCTAAATATGATATCTCAAGAGTTGAAGATTACCGATATACTTCCTGTTGAAACTCCAAAAAGCGAAAATGTGCCCGTTCTGGAATCCAAATCGCTTTTGGAAATAGAAGCTGAGAGTGAGAAAAAAATACTTGAAGAATTACTTGAAAAGTATCTTGAATACAATATGTATTACTCACTGATAGATTCTCTTGCAGCTGAACATAGCGCCAGAATGCAAGCAATGGATAACGCCACAAACAATGCTAAAGCAAGAGTAAATACTCTGACCATAGCTTATAATAAAGCAAGACAAGAATCCATTACCACAGAGCTTATCGAGATTATAAGCGGTATGGAATCAATGAAATAATGAGAAAAATTAAGGAGAAAATTCTATGAGTGGAATCATAAGCCAAGTTTTAGGTCCGGTTGTTGATATAGATTTTAAAGGCGAGTTACCTAAAATCAATGAGGCAATCGTTGTAAATTATAGTATCGCTGGTAAAGCAGCAAAACTTGTTCTCGAAGTTGCCGCACATTTGGGTGACGGCAGAGTCAGAACTATCGCTATGGATATGACCGAAGGTTTAACCAGAGGCATAGAAGCTATACCGACAGGTAACCCAATACAAGTGCCTGTAGGCGAGAAAGTTTTGGGACGCATACTAAACGTCGTAGGCGATGTTGTTGATGGCGGAGAAGAGATAAAGAGCGAACACAAATGGTCTATTCACCGCGACCCTCCTCCGTTTGAAGAGCAAAGCACAAAATCAGAAGTTTTTGAAACAGGCATAAAAGTTGTTGACTTATTGGCCCCCTATGCAAAAGGCGGAAAAGTAGGACTCTTTGGCGGTGCAGGCGTTGGAAAAACAGTTATTATTATGGAGCTTATCCACAATGTCGCATTTAAACACAGCGGTTATTCTGTGTTTGCAGGCGTTGGTGAAAGAACAAGAGAAGGAAACGACCTTTATCACGAGATGAAAGAGTCTAACGTTTTGGATAAAGTCGCACTTTGCTATGGACAAATGAATGAACCGCCGGGAGCAAGAAACAGAGTCGCGCTTACAGGTCTTACTATAGCTGAATATTTTAGAGATGAACTTGGACTTGATGTGTTAATGTTTATAGATAATATCTTTAGATTTTCACAATCAGGCTCAGAGATGTCAGCCCTTCTTGGGCGAATCCCATCAGCCGTTGGTTATCAGCCGACATTAGCAAGCGAACTCGGACGATTGCAAGAGAGAATCACATCAACCAAAAAAGGTTCTATCACCTCCGTTCAAGCTATATATGTTCCTGCTGACGACTTGACAGATCCTGCTCCTGCGACAGTTTTCTCGCACTTGGACGCAAAAACGGTTTTAAGCAGAAGCATAGCTGAAAAAGGTATCTATCCGGCTGTTGATCCGCTCGATTCTACTTCAAGAGTACTTGACCCACAAATATTAGGCGAAGAGCATTATAGAGTTGCGCGCGCTGTTCAAGCAACGCTTCAAAAATATAAAGATTTGCAGGATATTATAGCGATACTCGGCATGGATGAACTTAGTGAAGAAGATAAACTGGTAGTTGACAGAGCAAGAAAGATAGAGAGATTTTTATCTCAACCATTCTTTGTCGCAGAAGTTTTCACCGGAAGCTCAGGTAAATATGTAAGCCTTGAAGAGTCTATTGCAGGCTTTAAAGGTATCATAGAGGGTAAATATGACAATTTACCTGAAAATGCATTTTATATGGTAGGCAATATAGACGAAGCGGTGGCGAAAGCTGAAAAAATCAAAGCCGGCGCATAAAAAGGTTTGCGATGAATACAATAAAATTGGAAATTGTAACGCCTGAGGGATTGATTTTCTCAGGCAATGCAAAATCAGCTACATTTCCGGGAAGTGAAGGTGAGTTTGGAGTTTTGCCAAACCACGCCGCACTTTTAACATCTTTAAAGGTTGGCATTATAGATATAGAACTAGAAAACAGTTCAAAAGAGTCTATAGCTATTAACTGGGGATTTGTAAAAGTTGAAGAGACCAAAGTTACCGTTTTAGCTGACGGGGCTGTGGCTATCGGCGGAAGTAACGAGAGTGAAATTGCTGCCGCACTCGAAAAGGCAAAAAATTTAATCCAAAGTATGAGCGACTCCAATGTAGCCCTTGCAGTTGCTAAAGTTGACTCCATGTCAAAAAAGATATACTAAACCTATGGGCGCAATACTTGCATACTTAGCAAACAGTCACCCTGTAACTTGGCTTGTTTTAGGGTGGCTCTCTCTTTATTTTATACTTACTTTTACTGTTTTTATAGCCAGAAGTCTTTACCTTTCGGCATGGAAAGAGAGAGAGCAAGAGTCGCTTGAAAAAATGCTGCTTGGCGCAAAAGTGCCTAAAAACAGCTCTATTTTAGCCAAATGCGCGTCTCAAAAGTACTCGCCTGCTTTTTTGAATGTATGCAAAAATTCAGCTGAAAAGAGTGTAACTACAGGGTTGTCTTGGTTGTCTATTATCGCTTCAACTTCACCATTTATAGGACTTTTCGGCACTGTAGTATCTATTTTGCAGACATTCGGCAAACTTGGACAATCCTCAAATGCAAGTTTAAGTATCATAGCTCCGGCAATCAGCGAAGCTTTAGTAGCAACAGCCGGCGGTATATTTGTCGCAATTCCGGCATACACTTTTCATATTATTTTAAAACGAAAAGGTTACGATGTTATGGCATACATAGGGCGGCAAATTGATTTGATATCAAACGAACAAAATTACACTAAAGAGCAACCATTATATGGCAATAGATTGGGATGAAAAACCGGAGTTAAATATCACACCTTTGGTGGATATTATGCTTGTGCTGCTTGCTATTTTAATGGTTACAACGCCAACATTGGTATTCGAAGAAAATATCACGCTTCCTGATGGTTCGAAATCAGTTCAAATGAGTAAAATACCAACGCTTGAAATCAGAATAGACAAAAATAAAAATGTCTACATAGGTAAAGATAAATTCGAACTGAAAAGTTTTCCTGATAATATGATACTGCTATCCAACAAATACAGCAAAGAGACGACTATCTACATAAAAGCAGACAGAACTCTTTTGTATAATGATGTGATGTATGTAATGAAAGCTGTAAAAAGCGCCGGTTTTCTTAAGGTGGCGTTGGAAACAAACGGCTGATGAATTCAGAAAGACAATTTTATATTATTGGTTTTTATATTTCACTCGGGTTTTACATCGCGATTTTCATAACTTTAGCCCATATGTACAGCGAAGCGCCGGATATTTTAAAGCGTTTTACGGCAAGAGAGAATTTTTTAGACATTGTTTTAGTCGAGAAAAAACAAGAAAGCGGGGAAGACAAAAAAACAACTGCTGCCATCACAAAAAAAGATTCGTCACGTGCAATTATACAAACGCAAACAATGGGAATACAAGACCTTTTTGCCAATGTTAATGAAACAAATCTTGCAAAAATCGGCGCAAAAGCCGCAACACCGAGCAGACTCGACGGTAAAGAAAGTCAGCCCAACAACGCAAGCAGACTACTTGATAAACTAAATTTTAAACAACAGAGCACAATGAGTGTTACTTCTGCAAGTTCGGGCATACACGACCCATTTATCGGGAAAATCCAAGACATGCTCTCGCAAATGTGGAGTAATACTGTTTATACGGTGTCAGGCACATATGCACAAGTAGAAATAACAATAAATAATAGCGGCGATTTTAGCTATTCAATAGTATCTTTGTCGTATAATGGTGATTTCAATGAGAAGCTCAAAAGTTTTTTAGAAGAGATGAGGGGCGAGGTTTTTCCGCCTTATGAGGGTGAGGGCGTTTTTAAATTTAACACAATTTTTAAAGATGAGATGGAGTAGAAAATGAAAAAAGTAATTTTCGCAGTTATTTTTGGTTTTACAAGCCTGTTTGCGGCCGGCGACGCTACTATAGAAATAATTAAAACTATGGATAAACTGCCCACTATTCAGCTTCAAGACGCAAGCAATTCGGGAGTGAGCAGTCTTTTGAGGAATAACGTTTTCAAGTTGCTTATAGCAGATTTGAAAATTACCACATATTACAACATAAATGAAGATTACGGAGTTTCAGGCTGGGATGACAACAGCCGTGTCGGATACGGCATAGACATAAAAACAGACCTTGTGCTGCGGTATAAAATTACAGAAGAGTTGGACGACTCTATCACAGTAAATACAAAACTCATTAATGCAAGAAGCGGCAGCATAATAAGCGACAGAAGCTTTAAAATATCCAAAGCAAGCCATTATCCGTTTTTAGCGCACTCTATTATAATGAGTGTTGTCAAAGATACCAAGCAAGAGCCTGTGGATTGGATGAATAGATATATTATATTCTCTAAAAATACAGCTCCGGGTGAGAGCGAAATAGTTATCTCCGACTATACCTTGACTTTTCAGCAGACTATCATTAAGGGCGGACTTAATATATTTCCCAAATGGGCAGATAAAGAACAAAATAGCTTTTATTACACTTCAAACAGCGGAAAACAACCGATAGTTTATAAAGTCTCTATTATGAGCGGACAAAGAACAGAAGTTATAAGAGGCGACGGAATACTTATAGTATCAGACATAAGCAATGATGGAAATAAATTGCTTTTGACAATGGCGCCGGATGAACAGGCTGATATTTTTTTGTATGACTTAAACACTAAAGCACTTAGCAGAATCACAAACTATCGCGGCGTTGATGTAAGCGGAAATTTTGTAGATGATGATACAAGAGTGGTTTTCGTATCTGATAGATTGGGATATCCAAATATATTCTCAAAAGCATTAAAAGAGGATAGAGTTGAGCAGATGGTCTATCGTGGCAAAAATAACTCCTCAGCCTCAACATACAAACACTATATAGTCTATTCCGGACGCGACAAAGCAAGCGAATTTGGCCAGCAGGTATTTAATCTCTATTTGATTTCAACAAAGACCGATTTCATAAGACAGCTTACTGCTACGGGTAAAAATCTTTTTCCGCGTTTTTCGCATGACGGAGGCAGTGTATTATTCATAAAAGATTACGCAAATGAGAGTGCTTTGGGTATCGTAAGATTAAGTGTCAATAAAAGTTTTCATTTTCCCATACATGTAGGTAAAATACAATCATTGGATTGGTAATTTTTAATATATTTTGTGATAGAATTATAGAAATTTCCTTAAAAGGTGGTAAAGAGGTTATGAGTAAAAAGTTACTTATAGGTGCTATGGTAGCGCTATTTTTGTTGAGCGGTTGTACAAAGAAGGCTCAAGTCGATGCGGGCAGCGAGTATGTTGATGCAAAAGCAAGCGGTGCTTCTACGCTTACTGTTGATGATCCGAATGTATCAGATTTGATTACAAAATTAGAAGGTGCAGCAAAAAGTATCTATTTTAATTTTGACCAATTTGATGTCAAAGCAAGCGAACTTGATGCTATTAGAAATAACGCCAACTTGTTTACTGGCGCTGATGCAGAAAACTTAAATATTAAAATTGAAGGCAACTGCGATGAATGGGGTACCGACGAATACAATTATGCGCTTGGTCTCAAAAGAGCTAAAGCCGTTAAAGATGAACTTATAGCCAACGGTGTTCCTGAGAGCAAAATAAGTATAGTAAGTTATGGCGAGAGTAATCCTGCCTGCACAAGCTCTTCAAAAGAGTGCTGGAACAAAAACAGAAGAGCAGACTTTAAACTTATTCCATAATAATTAATGAAAGTTTTTCTCCAAACGCGAACCCTGTATGTTCTTTGCATATGGGGTTTGTTATTAATACCGCAGGTCATTAACGCCGAACCTTCTGCTTTTGATGCAGGTAGATTTAATTCGGATAGTCCGTATGGATTAACCGAAAGTGAAAAATATCTGTTAGATATAAACAAAAAAACGGAAGAATTATCGACAGAGTTAAGAAGACTTAAAAGTGCAGTAGATACTGCTATCGAAAAATCTGATGGGGCAGTATCGCTATTAGACGGCTTAAATGATAAAATCGCTTCTATTTCAGAAACTATCCAAACAACAGATGCCAATCAAACCGAACAAAATGAAAATATCGCAAAGCTTAAAAATGATATTAGCGAACTTGAAAAATATATTACAGAGAATCGCAAAATAGAGCTTGGCAATCAAGAAACCATCAAATCGGTTTTAGCGGAACTTGCATCTATGGTAGACACTTTAAGTGCAAATTATGCCGCCCTAGACAAACGTATAGCAGCATTGGAGAACAAAAAAAGTCAAACTGCAGTAACAGTTCAAGGTCAATTTAGTTCGAATATTTCATCGGAAGAATTATCTAAAGAGAGTGAGAAACTGTTTGAAAATAAAGAGTATGCTAATTCTAAAAAGTATTTTGCCGAACTGATATCGCGCGGATACAAGCCTGCACGTAATAACTATATGCTTGGCGAAGCAGAATATTTTAGTCAAAATTGGAGTGAAGCTATCGTAAATTACAAAAAAAGCGTTAAACTTTACGATAAAGCAAATTATATGCCAAGACTTTTATATCACACGGCTATATCGTTTGACAAATTAGGAGACACTGCCAACGCAAATCAATTTTACAAACTATTGAAAGCAACCTATCCTGAGAGTAAAGAGGCAAAAGCTTCTCCAAATAGAAATTAAAAATATATGGTGATTATTTTCATTTTTTCATCGTAATAATATTTCTAATAGTCCTTATAATATATCAACTTTTATATTATTGCATTCGTATAAGGATTTATATTGTAAAGCTGCATTTATATTTTTAAAACTAAATAAAACTTCTCTTGCACCCACAGTATTAGTTTATGCTTTTGCAAAAATAGCATGTTCGCTAATCATATTTCTTATATAAGCCATACATTTGAAATTAAGTACGCCTTGTAATATATACAACAATAAAATCTTGCAAATAATACAGCAGGTTGCATTATTTGCAATCAGCATAGCTGCCACACATCATATTTGTAGATTTTAAAACTTCACAGTAAAGACAAACTTTTTTAAAAAAATCAAAAAAGTATATTGTCTGTCGCCGATGTAATTCTCGAAGCCGAAGGAAGAGGTGATTTGGGTGTAAAATACTCCTCTTTTCCATTATATATACTTTTTGTAACGCCTTCAGGTATGGGAAATTTACGCCTTGTTTCTGGATATATTTTTATATAGTTTTGCATAAAATAGGCAAACGGCACAGTAGATGTACGACCGCCGACTTCACTTGCCGCCATAGGCGTATTGTCATCATTGCCGTACCAAACCATCACATTTATATCCGGGCTTATACCGCAAAACCACGCATCCACATTATTATTTGAAGTGCCTGTTTTACCGGCTATTTCTATACCGTTTACATACGCTGCTCTGCCTGTTCCTTTCTCAACTACGGCTTTTAGCATATCAATCATCAGATAGTTTTGAGCTGCATCCAAAACTTGCTTTTTTTCACTCTCAAACAGTTGTTCCATCCCATATCTGTTTACAATCTTTTTTATCATTCTAGGCTCTATAAGAATGCCGCCGTTTGCAAACATTCCATAAAATTTACTATATTCCAAAGGTGACATACCAAGACTTCCAAGCGATATGGACAAATCTTTAGGCACATTTTTAAAACCCATCCTTGTAAGTTCGCTGTGTACGGTTTCAAGTCCAACGCTTGATACCAAATTTATCGTAGCAAGATTGCGCGAACGCATTAGAGCATCTTTGACAGTAATCAATCCTTGAAAATTGCCCTCTATATTTTTTGGCACCCACTCTTTTGTCTCATTTTTGGAAGTTCCTTCTTCAATATAAACTCTTGAGATATCAGGTATTAAATCCATCGTTGAATATCCGGAATCCAATGCTATTTGATACAAAAATGGCTTAAAACTGCTTCCAAGCTGTCTATTTGTCAAAACAGCCCTGTTAAATGCACTATGTGTATAATTGTGTCCGCCCACAAGAGCTAAAACATCACCGCTAAAGTTATCCAGCACAACAATTGCACCGTTCAATATCGAAGTATTGACGTCTTTATACCTCTCCAATATCTTCTGATATCCAAATTCAAGAGCCTCGCGGGCTAACTGTTGTGTTTTTAAATCAATCCCCAAATATATCTTATAGCCACCGCTTCGCACATCATCATATAAAGCATTTGCTTCTCTAATCGCCTCATCAACCACATATGGAGCTTGATTTTTAGAAAGCGTATCATTGTAAACATTAACCTGCTCCGCAACTGCCTCACTATACTCCTCTTCGCTTATCCAACCTAAATTTTTCATACGGCTTAGCACGGAATTAGCACGCGCAAGCGTTAAATTCAGATTTTTCGTAGGGTCATAACTATTCGGCTGACGCGGTATACCAACAAGCATCGCTATCTCTTTGAGGCTTAACTGCGCAAGAGTCTTTCTAAAATACCCTTCCGCCGCAGTCCTTACACCATAATAACCATGCCCGAAATATATATGATTAAGATACCGCTCCATTATTTGCTCTTTGGTTAAATGCCGCTCTATGATAAGCGCAATTAAGGCTTCAGTTAACTTTCTTTTCATCGTCTTTTCGCGTGTAAGAAGTGTATTTTTTATAAGCTGCTGTGTCAGAGTGCTCGCCCCTTCGGAATATTTCATACTTATTATATTTTTAAGGAATGCTCTGAAAATCGCCTCTACATTTACGCCATCGTGCTCGAAAAAGACTGTATCTTCAATGGCTACAAGTGCTTCTACCATACGGTACGGTATCTCTTCAAATTCCACATAGAGCCTATTTTCATCCTCAAAATAGTTTGCCACCAACTCGCCGTTTCTATCAAAAAACTGCGTAGTAAGTTTAGGATTATAATTGATAAGTCCATAAGCTTGATAATATGCGTTTTGGTAAATATTGACGGCAAATATGCCAAATCCTATAAATAGTATTGCTAAAAGCGCTATAACAATTCTCTTTTTTTTGCTGCCATTTTTTTCCTGTATATTTTCATTCATTGCCTAAAACTCCTATTTTCAAATCCTACATTTAGAAGCGCTTTTGTATATTCGCACACGGGAGAGTTGAAAATCCTCTCACTCGTCCCTTTTTCTATAATCATACCATTTTTTAATACAATACACTCTTTGCACATTCTTTTTGCCAAAGGCAGCTCGTGCGTCACAAAAATCATCTCAAAACCCATCTTTTTATGCAGCTCTTCCAGCAAGGTTATAACTTTCTCTTTCATATCAAAATCCAAGGCAGTCGTTGGTTCGTCAAGCAGTAAAAGTTTCGGATTGTTCGCTAGTGCCATCGCAATAATGACGCGCTGCAGCTGCCCTCCGCTGAGTTCGCTGGGAAATCTTTGCAATAACTCTTCGTCTAGTCCCACCATATTTATGCACTCTTTTTGCCTAATCTCAGATGCAAAAAACTGCTTTGATATTTTTGTCATCGGAGATAATGCCGTAAAAGGATTTTGCGGTATAAAAGCTATATTTTCTCCAAGTGAAAGTTCAAAATCACTTTTTAAATCAATATCGCATTTAAGATTTTTTGGAAGCAGTCTTAAAATAGCCTTTAGAGTCAAACTCTTACCGCTTCCGCTTTGCCCGACAAGCGAGAGCGAACCATCAAGCTTAAATGATATGTCAAGCAATTTAATATCGCCGTTTAAAATTTTAAGTTTCCTGCATTCAAGCACTATTTAAACTCCAAAAACGGTAATAACTTTTCGATGCTAAGCCCCATTGCAGTACTCTCAAGTCCATTAACGCTTTTAATATACGGCTTACAAAATCCTTCTACCATACAAGCGCCGGCTTTACCTTGCCATTCTCCGCTTTTAAGATAAGTCTCCAAATCACCGCTTTCAAATCTGTCAAATTCATACAAAGCCGACGATAAATCGGTAAACTCCAATTTCGCACTTTTATATATCACGCAAGTAATAATTGAAACGTTGCTATTACTTTGTAAACAGAGCATTTCGCGCGCCTCGTCCATATCGCGCGCCTTTCCAAGAAGTCTGCCACCAGCAGCCACAATGGTATCAGCAACAATAAACGGCATATCAAAAGGATATGTTTTTAAATAATGAACCGCTTTACCTTTGGTTATCTCATATACAAAATCACACGCATTTGTACTTTTTATGCCACTCTCATCAAAGTCTAATGCCCGCTGAACAAAAGATATGTTGGCATTTTCTAAAATTTTCACTCTTGTAGAAGATGAGGAACCCAAAGCTACTATTGGAGCTTTTTTTGTCTCACAAGCCAACTCTTTCAATTTTTTTAATTTCCCTTAAGTATAGTAACTGCATATTCCAACGCAGCCTTTTTCGCCTCTTCTATTTTTGAAGCGTCTTTACCGCCAGCTTGCGCAAAATCATCTCTTCCACCTCCTCCTCCGCCTACAATGGAAGCTATCTCTTTTATCCATGCTCCGGCTTTTACGGCACTGTTTTTAGAGCCTGCCGCAATTGTTACTTTGTCATCTTTTGTCTGAAAAAGCAAAACCGCTACTTTAGCTTTTTGATTTTTAATCTCATCAATGCGATTTTTTATATCACCAGCTTTAATCTCGTCTACTACAACCTCAACGTCTCCAACAATAACGCTTTGCAAATCTTTGCCGATATTTGATTCGAGAGCATTTATTTTGCTCTTAAGCTCTTTTATCTCGCTTTTTAATCTCTCAATACCAATCAAAGCATCTTTGTTTTTAACCTCTTCTCTTATTCTGCCAACCTCTTCTCTCCAAGAACGTGCCAACTCCAAAGCCGCATTTCCGCATACTGCTTCAATTCTCCTGACCCCAGCGCTCACACCGCTCTCTTTCGTGATAAAAAAGCTTCCAATTGCACCTGTGTTATTTACGTGTATGCCTCCGCAAAACTCAACGCTCACATCATCAAATTTTACCACGCGCACTAAAGAGCCGTATTTTTCACCAAACAATGCTATTGCGCCGCTTTTTTTGGCATCTTCTATATTCATAATTTCAGTTTTTGCCTCTATCGCTTTCAGTATTGCTTTGTTTACAAAATCTTCCACATGTTTTAATTCCTGCGCGCTTAATGCTCTTGGATGCGAAAAGTCAAATCTAAGTCTTTTATCCTCCACCAAAGAGCCTGCCTGCGCTACGTGAGAACCTAAAATTGCTCTCAATGCACTGTGCAAAAGATGTGTAGCAGAGTGATGTTTGGAAATTTCGGCTCTCTCTTTTGAGACTACAGCTTCTACTGTGTCATCAGGAAAAATATCTTTTTTAGCATTTACCAATGAAAGATTCAACTCAAAAAACTTTTGCGTATCGACAATTTTTCCAACGTCCAAAAGCTCACCGCTATCGCCGCACTGTCCGCCGCTTTGCGCATAAAACGGAGTTGTATCAAATAGTATCCAACCTGTACTGCCGGCGGCTATTTTTTCGACTCTTTTAAAATTATCATCCAAAAGCGCCAAAACTTTAGAAACAGTGTGTGTGCTTTCATATCCAACAAATTTATTTACGCCAAAACTATCCAAAAGCTCTTTAAAATCCCCATGTACAGCCTTATCTCCGCTGCCTTTCCATGAAGCCTTAGCGCGCTGTTTTTGTTCATTCATAAGTTCATCAAATCTCTTTACATCAACACTTATTCCCTTATCTCTTAACATATCCTGCGTCAAGTCAAGAGGAAAACCAAAGGTATCGTAAAGTTTAAAAGCCACATCAGCGCTGAATTCATCTTTTGTTCTATTAAGCTCATTTTCAAAAAGCTCCAACCCTGAAGCTATAGTATCAAAAAATCTCTCTTCTTCAAGGAAAATCTGCTGCTTTATCATCTCTTTTTTTTCTGTCAAATAAACATAATGTTTACCCATCAAATCGCATAAAATATCCATCAGCTTGTACATAAACGGTGCTTTTAAGCCCAAAAGATATCCATGTCTTACAGCGCGGCGCAGAATGCGTCTTAATACGTACCCCCTGCCCTCTTTGTCAAAATTAACGCCCTGTGCGAGCAAAAATGCAACCGAACGGATATGGTCGGCTATAACTCTGTAACTTGCCCCCTCTTCGCTCACATAAGGTTTACCACAAAGTTTTGCTACCTCGTTGATTAGCGGCATGAAAAGTGAGCTCTCATAATTATTAAATTTACCCTCTTTTATCGCAGTGACTCTCTCAAGTCCCATTCCAGTATCGATAGATGGCTTTGGAAGCGGTGTCAATTTCCCATCAACTCCTCTTTCATACTGCATAAAGACAAGATTCCAAATCTCCAAAAATCTATCGCCATCGCCGCCCATATAATCTTCACTGCCGCTAAAATGTTCCGCGCCTTGGTCTACAAATATCTCACTACATGGTCCGCAAGGTCCCGTATCTCCCATCTGCCAAAAATTATCCTTATCGCCAAAACGTAAAATTCTATTCTTTGATATATGTTTTGACCATATCTTTTCAGCTTCGTCGTCACTATCGTGCACCGTAACCCAAAGCTTCTCTTTGGGAAGTTTTAAAACTTCAGTTACGAATTCCCATGCATAAGCTATGGCATCTTCTTTAAAATAATCTCCGAATGAAAAATTGCCGAGCATCTCAAAAAACGTATGATGTCTTGCCGTATAACCTACATTGTCAAGGTCGTTATGCTTGCCGCCTGCTCTTATACAAGTTTGGCAACTGGCAGCTCTGGGGGGAGTTGGAGCCGAAATCTCTCCTGTAAAAATACTTTTAAAAGGCACCATGCCAGCATTCGTAAAAAGCAGCGTCTCATCTTCAGGAACCAAAGGCGCACTCGGAATCACTTTGTGTCCTTTGCTCTCAAAAAACCTTAAAAACTCTTCTCTTACATTCATTTAGCTTCCCCATAAAAAAATCCTAATATTTTATCCAAATAGCTTTAAAGTGATTTTACTTTTTCTAAATTTGCCTATTTTTATATTTTTTTAGTAAAATAAAGCCAACGCAAAAGTACCAAAAAGGTTTATTATGGCAAAAAAGATTTTGATTATCAATGGACATCCAGATAAAAACAGTTTAAATCATGCTATCGGCAGCTCTTATGCCAAAGGGGTGAACAAAAGCGGCGGGAGTGTAGAAGTTGTAAATATAGGCGAACTGAAATTCAATACCAATCTTGAATATGGCTACAAAAAAGAGATAGAACTTGAAGAGTGTCTGTCAAATGCTCTTGCAAAAATAAAAGACGCTGAGCATATTGTATTTATTTTTCCTCTGTGGTGGGGCTCATATCCTGCTATTATGAAAGGTTTTATAGACAGAGTTTTTCTGCCAAAAATAACTTTTGACCATAATAGCAGCGGTAAAAGAGTAGAACTTTTAAAAGGCAAAAGCGCCAGAATAATTATCACTATGGAGCAGCCTGCATGGTATTATAAATTTATATGCCGTTCTTGTGCAACAGTACAGCTAAAGCATATAACACTGAATTTTTGCGGTATCAAAAACGTAAAAGCGACATATTTCGGCAGTATAGGAAGCGCTAAGGAAGAAAGGCTTAAAAAGATACTGAAAACAACTGAATCCATAGCGCGAAAAGAGGCACATTAACCAGTTTGTCAAAGTTTTTTGTATAAGTTGTGATAGAATAAATAAAATACTATAGAGGGTAGGTAGTAATTATGTTTAATGATTTTTTTAATAAAATTAAAGGATTATTGTCGACAAAAAAAGGTGAAAAAAAAGCAGAAATCTCAAATGTGGCAAACGCATTTTTTGACAGGCTTTTATCTTGGGCTGACCAATATAAGATTAATGATCTTTATTACGACGCAAGATTTAAGTGCGAACGAGGACTTCCGCGCGATAAACAAAAACTTCTTATATTAAGAGGTGTAAATCTATCGCGTTTTGGTATTGCCGAACTGCCGCGTGAACTTTTCTTTTTAGGGCTTATCACTTCGCTGGACGTCAGAGACAACAAACTTCAAATCCTGCCGCGCGAAACAAGCAACTTAAAACACCTTCGTTTTCTTGATGCTTCATACAATGCCATCAGCGAATTGCCATCGGAAGTTTGTTACCTTAAAGAGCTTCATACTATTATTTTTTGTTCTAATAAATTGATGTTTATACCGCAAGATATGGGTAATCTTGAGAATTTAATACTGCTTGATTTAGGCAATAACCATATAAAGATACTCCCGCCTGAAATGTTTAAAGCCAAAAATATAAAAAAACTCTTTTTGTATGAAAATGAGATTACGGAATTATCGCAGTATATAGGACAGCTTGAAGATTTGGAAGAGTTAAATTTAGCAAATAATTTCATACAAAAGCTTCCAAAATCCATAAGACGACTGAAAAAACTGACAAAATTAAATATTAAAAACAACCAACTCTCATCACTTCCAAAAGAGATAGGCGAACTTGAGAACTTACTGGAGATTGAAGCCGGCAATGATATAATAAATATCCAAAATATTAACCGCATAACACATTTGCCTTCTGAAATAGGCACATTAAAAAATCTCCAAAATCTAAACCTATGCGATAACATTCTGCTTGATTTGCCGGATGAAATAGGCACTCTTGCCAGCTTATCAAAACTCAATCTTGCCAATAATCAATTGGATGTCTTGCCTTGCTCCATCTCTAATCTTGAAAATTTGAAATATTTGGATATAAGTACCAATCAACTCAAAAGTTTACCTCAAGAGATTACAAAACTTAAACTTTTGCGCCTTGATATATCCGGTAATGCCGAACTATCATTATCTCTAGAACAACAAGAGTGGCTCAAAACCATCCAGATAGTGCGCAAATAAAGATATAATTAAGTAAAAACTCATTGGTAAACCGCGCCTCTTATAATTGATTATTTTTTGCGCAATTTTTATTCCATGCAATGACCACTATTTTGCTACACTTGTTTTCATAATTTAAATCAAGGAGTAGCGGTATGAGGGTTTCAAAATTTGTCACAGCGGTATTAGCCGCTGTTATCTGCATATCGGCTGAAGCAGCCGACACTATCAAAGTAGGCGTTTTGCATTCGCTTTCAGGAACAATGGCAATCTCTGAAACGACATTGAAAGACACTGTTTTAATGTTGATAGACGAACAAAACAAAAAAGGCGGGCTTCTTGGTAAAAAGCTTGAGGCTGTAGTAGTTGACCCTGCGTCAGACTGGCCTCTTTTTGCAGAAAAAGCGGGTGAGCTTTTGACAAAGGATAAAGTTGACGTTATATTTGGATGCTGGACATCCGTATCGCGCAAATCCGTTCTTCCCGTAGTAGAAGCAAATAACGGCATACTCTTCTATCCTGTGCAATATGAAGGCGAAGAGTCGTCTAAAAATATCTTTTATACAGGCGCAGCTCCAAATCAACAAGCAATTCCCGCCATTGATTATCTTGCAAATGAAGTCGGCGTTAAAAGATGGGTGCTTGCAGGAACGGATTATGTTTATCCGCGCACTACAAATAAGATTTTGGAGACATACCTAAAATCAAAAGGCGTTAAAAGCGAAGATATTTTAATTAACTATACCCCATTCGGACACTCTGATTGGCAAAGCATAGTAAGCGATATTAAAAAATTCGGCTCTGCCGGTAAAAAAACAGCGGTTGTCTCAACTATCAATGGGGATGCGAATGTTCCTTTTTACAAAGAACTTGCAAATCAAGGCGTAAGCGCGGATAATATCCCAGTTATTGCGTTTTCGGTAGGAGAAGAAGAGCTTGCGGGCATAGACACAAAGCCTCTTGTCGGTCACTTGGCTGCATGGAACTATTTCCAAAGCGTAAAATCACCCGCAAACGACGCTTTTATTAAATCTTGGAAAACATTTATCAAAGACAATAAAAGAGTTACAAACGACCCCATGGAGGCTACATATATAGGATTTAATATGTGGGTGAAAGCCGTAGAAAAAGCTAAAAGCACAAATGTTGATAAAGTCTCTGAAGCGATTATCGGCATAAGTGTGCCTAATCTCACGGGCGGCACAGCTGTAATGCTTAAAAACCACCATATAACAAAACCTGTTCTTATAGGCGAGATTCAAGCAGACGGTCAGTTTGAAACTGTTTGGCAGACAAAAGGCTTGGTTGACGGTGATGCTTGGAGCGATTTTCTGGATGGCAGCAAAGACTTGGAGGCTGATTGGACGAAACCAATTAGCTGCGGCAATTACAACACTAAAACCAAAAAGTGCCTGAAATAAGGTTTCATACTCAAAATACAGTGTGGGTTTAGCCCGCACTGTATGGTTTTAAAAGACAGACAGTATTCAATGCCGTCTGTTTCAGTGTAATGTTTTTGGTGCAAGTTTTGGAAAGATTTGAACATTGGTCTTCCATGGCTTAGAGTGTTTTTCAGCCTTTTGGAAATAAAATTTTTGAAGCGGTTGGTCTTTGACCGCCGCTTGCGAACATGGCAGGAAAAACTTTAGAAATAGAATTATTTGAAGCGGTTACATTTGCAAACGCATTTGAAGCAATTTAATGCTGTGCTTTTGGCGTAAGTTTGCAAAATGTCTTGACGAGATTACGC
>JAIRKW010000004.1 GCA_031259875.1 Campylobacteraceae bacterium | reverse complement strand
CAATACAGCAGAAAATTTATTGAAGAACTTAAGCAATGAAATATTTATATATAGAGTTGCCATTTCTATAGCATACAATAAACTCTCTAGAAATTCTTGCGTATTATCTCTATTTCCAGCTCCAATTTAATACCAAACTTCTCAAAAATAGTCTCTTCTGCCTCATTTATGAGAGTTATTGCTTCTTCGTAAGTACCGTTTCCATGATTTACTAAAAAATTTGCATGCATATCGCTAAACGCCATATTTCCAATGCGCCTGCCTTTAAATCCAGCTTTGTCTAATAACCGTCCGGCAAAATCATTCGGTGGATTTTTAAAACAACTTCCGGCACTTGGTAAATTTGGCTGATTGTTTCTCATATTTTTAAACATTTCAAACAGCGCATAGTCAAATCCTTCTATTTTGGCAAAAACAGCTTCAAATATCACGCCTTGTATACCGCTTTTTCTATAGCCAAAATCTATATCATTTTTTGCTGTTTTTGTGCCATTTGCCAGCACATTTATGAGATTATCCGATATGCAAAACTCTTTTAATCCGGCATTCATTTTCACAATGCCGCCCATAGTACCAGGCAGCTTTTGCAGCAATTCAAACCCTTTTAAATTATATTTTTTAGCATAACTCAAAACTTTTCCACCGCTTGTTGCTGCACCAATATGTATGCCGTCCTTATCTTCAAATATATAATCAAATTTTTTGGAAAGTACGGCAAGTTTAGGCGGGTTTGGAGAGATTAAAAGATTATTGGCACCGCCGATTAAAAAAATATCTTTTGGTATTTCGCCTATTTCATCTATCTCTAAAACTTCAACTTTTGGACCTATTTTAATGCTTGAAAATTTGGAAAAATCAATTTCTCTCAAGAATATCTCTCCTTTTTGTATTCAAGCGGTATCAAGTAATCCCGACAACTGATTTGTTCATCATAAAAACCTGCATTAAAGCCTATCTCAAAGAGTTTATCAACAGCATCCAGCTGCTTTTCGCTCATGCTGACAGATTTGTCGTTTGCATAAAGATTAAGATATTTTTCAAGTTTTATTTCATCTACGCGCACCAAATTTCGCTCTAAAAGCATATTTGATAACTGTTTTTTGCATTTAGTAGCTGCCAAAACTGCTTTGGTCAAAATCTCTTCGCATTCGCATGCACGCAAAAGCGGCATTGAACGCCGCAACGCCATACCGCCAAGCGGCAGCGGTAAATCACTTTTGATAAAATCTATCCATATATCCCAAATCTCTCTTTCTACTTCAAGAGTATTGTCAAAACTTAAAATACTCTCATGTATGAGTACGCCAGCATCTGCTTCGCCACTCAAAACCGCATTTTCTATATCTAAAAAGTTCTTATAAATAACGCGAGCTTTAGGATATGCAGCGCAAAACAAGAGCGCATTTGTTGTATGCGCACCACTAAGGGCAACTTTGAAATTACGTTTTAGTTTTGTACCTTTTTTTTTGATGAGTTTTGGACCATACCCTTCGCCAAAACTCACAGCGGTTCGCAAAAGCGCATAATCATTTCTAATTAAAGGATAAAGAGCAAAACTTATTGCGCTCACATCATAAGTGCCTTTTATGGCTTCATCATTTAGCGTTTGTATATCAAGCGCGTGATTTTCAAATTTCAAATCCCCGCCAACCCAGCCGAATTTAATAGCATAATACATAAAAATATCATCTGCATCGGGCGAATGAGCAAGCTGCAATCTCTTCAAAACTGCTCCTTTTTTGATTTAAAACGCTGCTGCGTCCTATAGTTATGGCATTGTATCAAAAAGATAGTTAAAGAAATGATTTTATTAAACTTTTAGTATAGCGTTAGAAGACGCTTATAATTTTGTATTATAAATTTAATAAGTTTTTTAAAGCATGGAAGGAGTTAGAAAAATGGCATATTGGAAATGGGATTCATCATATGAATTAGGAATCAGCGTTATAGATAATCAGCATAAAAGGCTTGTTGAGTATATCAATGAACTTCAAGCAGCACTTACTACACAAAATAAAGAGCAAATCTATGCAGTGCTTATAGGAGTGACAAATTATACAATTTCACATTTTGCATTTGAAGAGCAGCTGATGGAAGAGGCAGGTTATCCGATGACAGGACCTCACAAAAAAACGCACGAATCATTTGTGGCGACTATACAAAAGTATAAGTCAAGCTTTGAAGAGGGATATCATATTACAGGGCAGCTGATGGCTGAGATTCAAATTTGGCTCACACACCATATTGTACAAGACGATAGTGATTATAAAGAGTATGTAAAAAAAATGATAGAAGATAAAAACACAAAACGTCTTGAAAATAGGGTTGAAAGTAAAAAGAAGAGTTGGTTTAGTGCATTATTTGGATAAACTTTGTATAAAAAACTCCAAATCGTCGTCGGATTTGGAGTTTTTACTTAAAATCATCCGAATAAAATTCTTTTATCTCTTTTATCCAAGCTTTTTGTTTTGCATTAAGTTCCAGAGTGCTATTGCCACGCAAATCAAGCTGTTTTAACTTTAAAACGACTATCTCTTCCGGCAAAGATTTTAAATTGTTATTTGATACATTCAATTTTTTTAATTTTGCAAGGTTACAAATCTCTTTGGGAAGCGATTGCAATTCTAATAAAGAGAGGTCAAGTTCGCTGATATTTAAAAGTGTTTTTTCATCATATCTTGGCATTCTTTTACGGCTTACGCCATTATCGTCAGCCCACTTCATAAGGATGCCGCTCCAACTATTCAAGTCGTAATAGCGGTAACGGGAGACATAAATTATCATCACTAAAGCCAAAATGCATATTATCGTTGTTATAACTGTCGCCATCAATAAATCCTTTTTTAAAATCTCAAAATATTAACATATTTTCTCAAAACCAAAACTTAGCGCATACCAAAGTCCTAAAAATCGCTCTATTAGAAATGTTTCAACATTCTTTTAATATCGTTTTGATAAAATAATGCTCCTCATAAAAAACACTTTAATTACAGAAGTTTGGGGATATTTTTTGTTTGAATTTAAGGATATAAAATGACAGGATTTTTTTTCGTAGTTGAGTTTATTTTAGCAATTATCATCACTATTGCTGTTTTGCTTCAAAAAAGTTCTTCTATAGGGCTTGGCGCATACAGCGGCAGTAACGAATCGCTGTTTGGGGCAAAAGGTCCTAGCGGGTTTTTAGCTAAATTTACGCTTGCTGTCGGACTTTTATTTGTCGCCAATACGATATGTCTTTCATATTTGTACAATCAGCAAATCAGCAAATCCGTGATTGACGATATAGAAAAGACCTCTGCTCCATCGGCTCCGTCAACCGGCAATGCACCGATTACGCCGTCCGCTCCAGAAGCTCCGTCTGCCCAATAATGCGTTATCTTTTTTTACTTTGTGCGTTTAGTTTCTATCTTTTTGCTGACGCACATATCTTTTTATATCACCGTTTTAACGACGACAGATATCCCTCCACCAATACACAAAATAGCGTCTTGCGTAAACAATTTGAGTTTTTGAGGGACAATAACTACACTGTTGTTCCACTGCAGTCTATTGTTGATAAATTAAATCAAAATGAAACTTTGCCTGAAAAATGGATTGCTTTAACTATAGACGACGGATACAAAAGCTTTTTAAATGCTTTGCCAATATTTGAAGAGTTTGGGTATGTATTTACGATGTTTGTGTATGTCGAAGCGGCAGAGAAAAATTATCCTGATTTTTTAAATTGGGAAGAGTTAAAAGAGCTTGAAAAAAGAGGTGGTACGCTTGCTTTTCATTCATACTCGCACTCTCATCAAACAAAACAAAGCAAGGATGCATTAAGGGCTGATTTCAAAAAAGGGTTGGAGCTTTATGAAAAGAGAGTAGGTTCTAAAAGCAGTTTTTACTCTTACCCTTATGGTGAATTTAATGATGAAGTGAGAAATATTGCCGAAGAGTTTGGATTTAGCGCAATATTAAATCAAAATATTGGCGCTGTTTCTGATAAGAGCAGCGTATATGACTTAAATCGTTTCGCGCTTGTAGGTGATGAAAATATTAAACCTTTTTTAAGATACAAAACTCTTGAAGCAGAGTGGATAGAACCTAAAATCTACCCTTCAAACAGCAATATCACAAAAGTAGAGGCGCGTGTTAGCGGCAATATCACAAAAGCAAAACTTTACATTACTGATTTAGGCTGGCGCGACATAGAGGTCAAAGACGGACTGATAAATTATGACGTAAATAAAAAACTGCAAAAATCAAGAGTGCGGGTAATACTGCAAGCTGATGATAAAATTTCAACAAAAATTTTAGTAAAGGATTAGTATGCTGGATGAAGTTTATAAGTTTGAAAAAGAGCATATGAGTAAAAGTATAGAGGCTCTTAAGCGCGACTTTCAGACACTTAGAAGCGGAAAAGTGAATATATCTATTTTGGATAACATCCACATAGACTATTACGGCTCGCCTACCCCGTTAAATCAAGTAGCGTCAATAATGGCTGCGGATGCCATCACAATAAGTATTACGCCATGGGAAAAAAAGCTTGTCAAAGATATAGAAAGAGCGATAGCTGAAGCAAATATCGGCGTCAATCCAAACAGCGATGGCGATGGCATAAAACTCTATTTTCCGCCTATGACCGTAGAACAGCGTCAAGAGAATGCCAAGCATGCAAGAGCATTCGGCGAAAAAGCAAGAGTAGCAGTTAGAAATATCCGCAAAGAGGCAAATGATAAAATCAAAAGGCTCGAAAAAGAGAATGCGCTTAGCGAAGATATTATCAAAAAGGGTGAAAATGAAGTACAAAAAATCACCGATGAGTTTATAAAAACAGTTGACGAACTTGTTAAGCAAAAAGAGAGTGAACTTTTAAAGGTATGAGTATGGATATAGAGTTGATTTATAAAAAAGCTGATGCTTACCTTGAGGGACATTTTTTGCTCACATCGGGTAACCATTCGCGTTACTATCTGCAAAGCGCAAAAGTATTAGAAAGTCCGCGTATAGCGGGCGAGCTTGCTATAGAACTCGCAAAGCAGATAAAACTTGCCGGTATTAAAGCGGATTGCGTATGCGCTCCCGCACTTGGAGGCATATTGGCAGGTTATGAATTGGCGCGCGCGCTTAACATACGTTCTATTTTTACCGAGAGAGTTGACGGTAAAATGACATTAAGGCGCGGATTTGAGGTTAAGCACGATGAAAAATTTATCATCTGTGAAGATATTATCACTACAGGCGGTTCAGCTTTAGAAGCGGCTAAAACAATAGTTCAAATGGGCGGAAAAATCGTGGCATTCGCTGCGCTTGCCAATAGAGGATTTTGTGCTCGGACCAATAGCGGCAAAAGAGCAAAACCAAACTGTCAATTGCCGCACGATATACCTTTTTTTGCATTAGCAGACTTTGAATTTGAGATATTTTCTCCTGACAGCTGTCCTATGTGCAAACTTGGAAGTCAAGCTGTTAAACCAGGAAGCCGCGGCAATTAAAATGGGCGGCAAAGCTGAAAAACAAGCCAAGACTATACCCTCCTTACTCCAAAGCGCATCTATTTTCAAGCGTATAAAAGCTTTTATAGTCGATATGTTTATGATAAATATGCCTATTTTATATTTTACAGTTTATATTATCTTGGGCGGACGCGATGAATTTTTAAATAATCAGCCGGCTATACTTATCTGCACTATGATTTTTGGTGTCATACTTTCCATTTTTTTCGCCGTTACGGGACAAAGTCCTGGATATAAAGCTTATGGTATACAACTTATGGATTTGCAAACTAAGCAAAAACCGGGATTTTTTAGAGCAATGTGGAGATTTTTATGTTTTGTGGTTTTCGGCGCAATATTTATCGGATTTTTACCGGCTTTTTTTAGAAAAGATAAAAGGTGCTTACATGATATTCTTTCAGATACAATTTGCATAGTGTAAATTACAAATATGATACAATAACCATTTAATGTAAAATTTTTGGAGCAGTTATGAGATTTGCGGTGGTTGTGCTTTTTTTGCTCTTTTTTTATGGGTGCGCAGATAAAAACATTGTAAACGTACCTGATGAAGACGACTTCGAATCAGAATTTGGCAGCACAGAAGAGTTTGACCCACTAAGCGGGTACAATAGAATTATGACTAAATTCAACAATGCGGCATATATTTATGTAATTATCCCAACTGCCGACAGCTATAGAAAAGTAGTCCCGAAAGGTGCGAGAAGTTCCATAAATAATTTTTTTGACAATATAGCCTTTCCGGTGCGCTTTGTAAACAATTTATTGCAGGGCAAATTTTCAAATGCTGCTTCCGAAACAAGACGGTTTATTATTAATACAGCAGTTGGTTTTTTAGGTTTTGCAAATGTTGCGGACGAGATATATGGTATGCAAAAGCATGATGAAGATTTCGGACAGACTTTAGGTGCTTGGGGTGTTCCTTCCGGCCCCCACATTGTGCTGCCGCTTTTGGGTCCGTCAAATCTGCGCGACCTTGGAGGTGAAGTCATTAACTATATAGCTCCGCTTACCTACAACGACTGGCATGTGTTTGAGAATGATTGGCAAAGTATTGGCGTGCGTGCATTTAGTGTACTGAATGGATTGTCGGATTTTGCACCCATGTATGAAACAATGACAAAAGATGCGATAGATTTATATCCGCTGATGAAAAATATGTACGAACAAAGAAGAGATAAATTAATAAAGGAGTGAATTATGAAATTGAAGTTTTTTTTGACGGCACTTTTTGTCTGCACGCTTTTAAATGCGCTTGAAGAGAGCGAGATAGATACTGTTATAAGCAACGATATTGCTAAGGCAACCACTATTTTGCAGGATAAAAATATTAATGACAGTGAAAAATCGCAAAGGATTTTTGCAATGTTTGATTCATTTTTTGACTTTAAACAGATGGCAGAAATTTGTCTTGGAAAAGCGCAGTGGAAGACACTGAACAGCAAACAGCAAGAGGAGTTTATAGCAAAATTTGTAGAACGTCTTAAAGAGTCTTATATAGAAAAACTAAAACTATACACAGATGAAAAAATCACTATTAAAAAAAGTGACAAAAAAAGTGCAGCACGCATTCAAGTGCCAATGGTTTTGACCGCAAAAGATGGACAGACTTATGAGATTTTGTATAAATTTTATGATACGAAAGATACACGCGGCTGGCTTATTTATGATGTGGATATCATAGGAGTAAGTATCGTTCAGACGTATAGAAGCCAATTTGACGGCATATTAAAAAACAACTCATTTGAAGATTTGATGAAAAAGATTGATGCTATTAATTTAGAAGTGCAAAAATAATGCTCAGAAAAATTTACGAGAGGCTAATATTAAGATTTCCGATAACTGTTTTGGCAGTGCTTTTTATAATAGTAGGCATTTTAGCTGTTCAAGCCTCAAAACTTGAAGTAGATGCTTCGGCTGAAACACTATTGCTGGAAGATGATACAGACTTACTCTTTATGAGAGAAATGTCCGCACGCTATCCATCAAGTCTTGATATGCTTATTATCTCATTTGCACCCAAAAATGACCTTTTTGCGACTGAAACACTGCATTTTTTAGACGCAATATCACAGGAATTGAAAAGAGTTGAGCGTGTAGATTCTGTTATGAGCATACTTGATATTCCGCTATTGGAAAACGGCAGCAGCGCAATAAAAGAATTGGTAAACGATGTAACCACTCTTCGTTCGCCGCACATAAATCTCCAAAAAGCAAGAGAAGAACTTTTAACAAGTCCTATTTATAGTGAAAATGTAGTAAGTAAAGATTTAAAAACTACTGCAATTGTAGTAATGCTAAAAGCCGATGAGACATATGCAAAACTTGCCGAAAAGCGAAACAGTGCGCGGGAAAAGGCAGCCGTTGATACGGCAGCAAAAGAGGAATTCAAATCAGCTTCGGAAGAGTTTAAAAAATACCGCAGCGAATTCAGAATCAAAGAGTATCAAACGATAGATGAAATAAGGGCAATTTTAAAGTCACACGACAATGAAGGCGCACTTTTTTTAGGCGGAGTAAATATGATAGCTGTGGATATGATAACTTTTGTCAAATCCGATCTTATCTATTTTGGAGCGATACTATTTGCGCTATTGGCATTAACGCTTTGGGTTATATTTCGTCAAATACGCTATGTTATACTGCCGCTTTTAATCTGTGCTCTGAGTATTATTTCAACGGCAGGAATTTTAGGATTTTTCGGCTGGGAAGTTACAGTCATTTCGTCTAACTTTATAGCGCTGCAACTCATTTTAACTATCTCCATTATTTTGCACCTCATCGTAAGATATCGCGAACTTGCCTCAAAATATCCAAAAGTACCGCAAAAAGAGCTTGTTTTATTGGCAACATTGTCCAAAATCAAACCATCATTTTTTGCAGTTTTTACAACAATTATAGGTTTTTTATCGCTTATGCTGGCAAACATCAAACCTATCATAAATCTTGGCTGGATGATGGCGAGCGGCATCACAATGTCTTTAGTGATAGCTTTCACAGTATTACCTGCTATTCTTATCATACTGCCCAAGAAAAGACTTTATATAAAATTTGAAAAAGAGTTCGCTTTTTCTTCATATTGTGCTAAAATAGTAGATAAACGCGGTTTTTTTATTGTTTTATTGGCAGCATGTATGGTTATTTTTGCTTTTATCGGTATACAGAAAATACGTGTTGAAAACAGTTTTGTAAACTATTTCAAATCCTCAACACAAATATATCAGGGTATGAAAAATATAGACAAAAACCTCGGCGGTACAACGCCTATGGATTTGGTTGTAGAGTTCAACACAGACAAAAATGCAGATGAAGAAGAAGATGACTTTGAAAAAGAGTTTACAAAAAACAAAAACGACCCCAAATATTGGTTCACACCAAAAATTACAAATACTGCACTTAACATACATAATTATTTTGAAAATAACGAATTTATCGGCAAAGTACAATCTTTAGGAACACTGCTTAAAGTTGGCAAACGGCTCAATAACGGCAGAGAGCTTGATAATTTTGAATTGGCCTTAATATATACAAAACTTCCTGAAGATTATAAAAATATAATTTTATCGCCGTATGTTAATATCGAACATAATGAACTTCGCTTTACTATGCGCCTTATTGACTCAGACCCAAATTTAAAACGAAATGAGTTGATACAAAAAGCAAATGAGGAGCTAAAACAGATAATCACTCCGGACATTGGCACATACCGCCTCTCAGGCGCGATGGTTTTATATAATAATATGCTCCAGTCCCTCTTTAAATCACAAATTTTGACACTTGGCGCGGTAGCGGTAGTCTTTTTAGTGATATTTATACCGCTGTTTGGTTCGCTTAAAGCCTCACTGATAGCGCTCGCTTCAAATCTTATACCTATGGGCGCAGTATTTGGCTTTATGGGATTTACGGGGATTCCTTTAGATATGATGACTATCACAATTGCAGCGATTAGCATCGGTATGGGCGTGGATAATGTTATACATTATATACACCGTTTTAAAGAGGAACTTCGATTAAGCGGGGGGGATTATACAAAAGCAATGTATAATTCGCACAATAGTATAGGTCATGCTATGTATTACACAACAATGGCAACTGTTTTGGGGTTTGGCGTATTGGTATTTTCAAACTTTATACCAACAATCTACTTTGGAGTGCTTACCGTTGCTGTGATGATAATGGTCTTTTTCGGAGCGATAATATTGCTGCCAAAGCTTTTGTTAATATTTAAGCCGTTTAGGTACTAAAAATTTTTTGAGAGCGTTCACATTTTTGGCGCACAAAAACCAAATTTTTGTGAACAGCTCTCACAAAAGCGATGCAGATAATAACTATCAGTTTTCCCCAATATATTTTGACAGCCATCGATTTTCAAAAACTCTCAACCATTGCAGTAACGGCAAAGTTATTTAGTGCAAAAATTTATGCATTAAACAGATGAGTGCATAATATTTTCAAGGTCTTTTTTAAACGCAAAATGGTAAAATAAAAGACTTATTTTTTAAGGATTTTTTGATGGCGGCAATTGATGAAAATAAAAAAAAGGCTTTAGAGCTTACTTTAAAGCAGATAGATAAAACTTTCGGCAAAGGCGCAATGGTGCGTCTTGGAGATAAAGAGTTTGAACCCATTGATGCTATAAGCACCGGTTCGTTGGGTCTTGATATAGCTCTTGGCATCGGCGGTGTTCCGAGGGGCAGGGTGATTGAGATTTACGGGCCTGAAAGTTCAGGCAAAACGACTCTTGCGCTTCAAATCATTGCGCAAGCCCAAAAAAAAGGCGGTATTTGCGCTTTTATAGATGCCGAACACGCTTTGGATGTCAAATATGCCAAAAATCTTGGTGTTGATGTGGATAATTTGCTTGTTTCGCAGCCAGATTTTGGTGAGCAAGCGCTTGATATTGTAGAGACTGTTGCCAGAAGCGGGGCGGTAGATGTTATAGTTATAGATTCTGTTGCTGCGCTTACGCCAAAAAATGAGATTGAAGGCGATATGGGTGACCAGCATATGGGACTTCAAGCAAGACTAATGAGTCAAGCTCTTAGAAAATTGACGGGCATTTTGCACAAAATGCAGACAACTGTCATCTTTATAAACCAAATTCGTATGAAAATCGGCGTCATAGGCTACGGCAGTCCTGAGACTACAACAGGCGGCAATGCGCTCAAATTTTATGCTTCCGTCAGAATTGATGTGAGAAAAATTGCTACATTAAAACAGTCCGAAGAACAGATAGGTAACCGTGTAAAAGCTAAAGTTGTAAAAAATAAAGTTGCACCGCCGTTTAGACAAGCAGAGTTTGACATCATGTTCGGAGAAGGCATCAGTAAAGAGGGCGAACTTGTTGATTATGGTGTAAAACTTGATATTATAGATAAATCGGGTGCGTGGTTCAGTTTCAAAGAGACAAAAATCGGACAAGGCAGAGAGAATGCCAAAGCCTTTTTGAAAGAAAATCAGCAGACAGCGCAGCAAATCGAAAACGAGATAAAAGAAAGTATCGGCATAAACTCCTCTTTGATAGCGATAGGCGATGATGAAAAAGATGAAACAATAGGAGATGAGTGATGATATACATTGATGATGTGTATGGATTTGAAGTTTTAGACAGCCGAGGCAACCCAACCGTAAAAGTAACCGTCGTTTTAAGCGACGGCACAAGAGCTTCTGCTATAGTTCCCAGCGGTGCAAGTACAGGAAGTAAAGAAGCGATAGAATTAAGAGATAAAGATCCTAAGCGTTTCAAAGGCAAAGGCGTTTTAAAAGCTTGTGAGAATATCGGTACAATAGGCAATGAACTAATAGGGTTAGAGCCTTTTAATCAAACGCATATAGATAGACTCATACAAGATATTGACGGCACGAATAATTTCTCAAATCTCGGAGCTAACGCAGCTCTAGGCGTATCTATGGCAACGGCGCGCGCGGCGGCAAAAAGTCTCAGTATTCCACTATATCGCTATATAGGTGGAGTTAATGCTTCCGTACTGCCCACACCGATGTTTAATGTCATAAACGGCGGTAAGCATGCCGACAATAGTGTTGATTTTCAAGAATATATGCTTATGCCTTTAAATTTTGACAGTTTCAGCGATGCTTTGCGCGCTGTTACTGAGTGCTATCACGGCCTTAAAGAGATTTTGCAAAAGAGCGGACATTCCATATCTTTGGGTGATGAGGGTGGATTTGCTCCGAATCTCAAAAACAATGAAGAACCGATTAAAGTTTTAGTAGAGGCGATAAAGCATGCCGGATATGAAGCGGGCAAAGATATAGCTATTGCACTTGATGCAGCGAGCAGTGAATTTTATAATAAAGGTGCTTACGACTTAAAAGGCGAGGGCAGAATTTTAAGCAGCTCTCAAATGGTAGACTATTACGCCGAACTTTGCGCAAAATATCCGATAGTTTCTATTGAAGATGGACTTAGCGAAGATGATTGGGAAGGATGGGAACTGCTTACAAAAAAAGTCGGCGGCAAAGTACAGCTTGTGGGTGATGACCTTTTTGTAACAAATGCAGCGATTTTAGCACAAGGCATTAAAAAAGGTGCGGCAAACTCCATACTTATCAAACTAAACCAAATCGGTACGGTAACGCAAACATTAGAGACTATTCGTTTGGCTCATAAAAACAGTTATGCTTGCGTGGTAAGCCACAGAAGCGGCGAGAGCGAAGATACTTTCATAGCTGATTTTGCTGTCGGTATTAACTCCGGACAGATAAAGACAGGTGCTATGGCAAGAGGCGAAAGAACTGCCAAATACAACCGCCTTTTGGAAATAGAAAGAGAGCTTGCCTGCGGAGAGTATTTGGGAAGAACACTCTTTAAAAAATGAAAACAGTTGAGAGTTTAAAGCAAAACCTCTTAAATAAAGCCGACCATGAAAAAATTTTCTCTTACAGCAGAAAAATAGTGGTCGGTTTTGTTGTTATTATACTTGGCATATATTTTGGAAATATGCTTTTTGGCAACTCTTCGCTGGAGGTGCTGCTTAGTCTCAAGACTGATAAAGTACGCCTTGAACAACGGATGAAAGAGTTGAAAAACGAAAATGCAAGACTGCAAAAAGAGCTTTTTGAATTGCAACAGTTAGATCCTGACATAAGACAATAGTAATTTAATTCTTAACACAAACTTTTTTTTAAATGTAATTTTATTTGTTTAAATATTTAAGATAAATATCGCAGTATAATGCACTTTCAATTCTTGGGAGGAGGGTAGATATGAGATTAAGTGCGCCGACACAGGTGATATTTTTAATCACACTTCTTGTTGCTATTGTTGCTGTTTTAGGTCAGTTTGTGGCTATTCCTGTAATTACACCTTATTCGTTTTGGTTTTTAACCGCTGCGTATGTTCTTTTAGCTTTAGGTGTTACGTTAAAGAATTTATAGAAACTGGTTTTCTGCAGTTTTTGGACTTATAAGCACGGCAAATCAGCTAAAGGAGTTAGGTAGGGTGTGGTAAGCATTTTTGCCGTGCGTTATGAGAACTGCTCAAAACTATAAGAGCAGTAAGTGCTTTATATAATTTTGGCAGGGCGTATTGTATAGCAAAAAGATTTACTGTAAAAAAATGATACTAAATAATATTTAAATTACCCGAAAAATATCAAATAAAAACCCGATTTTTAGCGTAAAAGGGTTTTTGCATTTAATATCTATTCCGGTTTTATCTCTGTTGGCCCCAAATATAATTGCCTTGGTCTTGCAATTTTGCCGTCTGGCTGTTCTTTGAATTCTATCCATTGCGCTATCCAGCCGGGAACTCTTCCTATAACAAATATAACAGCATACATCTCTTTTGGTATACCCAAAGCGCGCAGTATAAGTCCTGAATAAAAATCTATATTTGGATACAATCCACGCTCTATAAAATATTCGTCGCGCAGTGCAATCTCTTCAATTTTATTTGCGACTTCTACGAGTTTGCTGTCTATATCACGCTCTTTCATTAATTTTTCACGGATATCTTTCAGTATAGTTGCTCTTGGGTCAAAGTTTTTATAAACTCTGTGTCCAAATCCCATAAGTCTGAACGGATCGTTTTTATCTTTAGCTTTAGCGATATATTTTTCGACATTTTTCACATCGCCTATCATCTCAAGCTGACTTATTACAGACTCATTTGCACCGCCGTGCGACCTGCCCCAAAGAGCACATATTCCGGCACTTATCGCCGCATATGGATGCGCGTGTGTAGATGCTACAGTTCTGACCGTAGTTGTAGAAGCGTTTTGCTCATGGTCTGCGTGAAGCGTAAAGATTGCATCAAGCGCTTTCACCTCTATAGGTTTCAAATCTATATGATCATGCGGATAAGCTCTTAACATATATAATATATTCTCTGTAAATCCTCTGTCGAGATTTGGATAGATAATAGGAAGTCCGCGGCTGTATCTATATGAAAATGCAGCTATTGTAGGAATTTTGGCGATTATTCTTTTTGCCATCTCCATATACTCTTCTGGTGAATCTATATCCAAATGATCAAAATAAAATGTAGAAAGAGCCGATACTGCTGCAGATAAAATAGCCATAGGATGAGCATTGTCAGGAAATGCGTCAAATAGTTTTTTCATACCCTCATGTATAAAAGAGCGTTTTTTTAGTTCAAGCTTAAACGCATCTCTTTCGCTGTCTGAGGGAAGCTTTTTATACAACAGCAGATGTGCGGTATCAACAAAACTTTTCTGTGTCGCAAGATAGGAGATATCATAACCTCTATACATCAACTTACCTTTTAAGCCGTCTATATATGTTATTCTTGACCTGCATGATGCTGTTGATGTAAAACCTCTGTCCAGCATAAAAAGTCCTGTATCCTTGTAAAATGTAGCGATATCCACTACGGGTGCACCCAAGGTAGGGTCTATGATGTTATATTCAAAATTTTTTCCAGTACGATTGTCCGTCATAGTGACACTATTTTTTTTATCCATAATTTCGCTCTCCTTATAGTTTGTTGTATTATATAATTATAAGAGGATAGTTTATCTTTGAGTGTAACCATATTACACACTATCTTTATTAATGTGTTACTTTTGGTAATATAAATGCTCTTTGTGCGGCTTTTTGCCTATTCCGTTCTATGTTTACACTTTATGCACTCTAAAAAATCACCTTTTTTAAGAGATTTTTTTACCATCATGCCGCCGCATTCGGAACATTTCTCGTTTGTAGGCTCATTATTTGAGATAAATTTACACTTCGGATAGTTGGAGCATCCAAAAAATTTACCCCGTCTTGAGACGCGCTCTATAATATCTCCGCCGCACTCGGGACACTTGACAAGAAGTTTAAGAGGCTCTTTTTTGGGAGCTTGGTTGATATTTTTTGTATACTTGCATTTAGGGTAGTTGCTGCACGCTACAAATTCGCCGTATCTGCCTTTTCTTAAAAGCAGTTCACTGCCGCATTCAGGACACTTCTCACCTATGGGAGTAGCGACTTTAATGCTTTGTATCTCTTTTTTGCCTTTGCTTATCTGTTCGTCAAACGGCGTATAAAATTCGCCCAAAACAATCTGCCAATCCTTTTTGCCGGCCGCGATAAGATCTAACGTATCTTCCATAGATGATGTAAAACCGCTGTCTACAATTTTTGGGAAATGTTTTTCAAGCAGTTCCGTAACCGTAAAAGCTATTTCAGTTGGAACAATTTGCTTTTTTTCTATATTAATATAGTTACGCGAATTTAATATGGAAATCGTAGGCGCGTAAGTTGAAGGGCGTCCTATGCCTAAACTCTCAAGCTTATTTATAAGACTTGCTTCCGAATATCTTGCCGGAGGCTCGGTAAAATGTTGGTTAGCTTCAACTTGTTTTAAAGCTATCTGCTCTTTTTCCTTCAAATCCGGCAATAGCATATCTTTATCGCTGCCGCCGTAAACTTTATGAAATCCGTCAAACAAAAGCTTTCTGCCGCTGGCTTTAAATCTGGCATTGGAAGAGGCGAATATAACGCTTTGAGATTCAAAACGCGCATCCGCCATCTGTGAAGCTAAAAAGCGGTTATATATAAGGGTATAGAGTTTCAAATCCTCCGCTTCAAGATAGTTTTTAGCAATCTGCGGCGTAAAACTTATAATGGTAGGACGTATCGCCTCGTGAGCCTCTTGCGCAC
This sequence comes from Campylobacteraceae bacterium, assembly GCA_031259875.1. GTDB lineage: Bacteria > Campylobacterota > Campylobacteria > Campylobacterales > Campylobacteraceae > JAIRKW01. The sequence goes on along the minus strand of JAIRKW010000004.1, from coordinate 10,063 downwards.
TTTTTGATTTTGTCGCATAAACTCTTGGGTTTTTGCTTAAATACTCATTGCCGTAACTTTTGAGTATCTCTTCTCTTGCGGTATCCACAGCTTCTTTGGCAATATTTAAAGAGTCTGTTCTCATATAAGTAATAATACCGCTTATACCGTTTGGAGTTTTTACTCCTTCATATAACTTTTGTGCTATGCTCATAGTTCGTTTAGGTGAAAAACCAAGCATTGAAGAGGCGCTTTGCTGCATTGTGGAGGTCATAAACGGCGGCTGAGGAGAAGAGGTTCTGGTTTTTTTCTCTATACTTTCCACAATATAAGACTTGTCTTGTATCGCCTCTTTTATCATAAAAGCCATTTTTTCGTCTTTTATGCTCATTTTTTCTATTTTACTATTTTCAAATTCTATTAAAAGAGCTTCTATATTGGGCATAAACAGAGCGTCTATACTCCAGTATTCCTCTTTTTTGAAGGCTCTTATCTCGCGCTCTTTGTCCACTACTATTTTAAGTGCGGAAGATTGTACTCTGCCCGCGCTTAAGCCTTTTTGGATTTTTAGACCCAAAAGAGGAGAGAGTTTATAGCCTACTATTCTATCCAAAAGCCTTCTTGCCTGCTGCGCGTTTACGCTGTCTATATCTATATGTCTTGGATTTTTCAAAGAGTTTACAATGGCGCTTTTTGTTATCTCATGAAATGCTATTCTGGGAAGTTTTTCAGGTTCTTTACCGATAGCAATCGCGATATGATAACCGATAGCCTCACCCTCTCTATCCTCATCGGTCGCGATGTATATCTCTTCGCTTTTTGCTGCGGCAGTTTTTATCTCTTTAACGATTGCAGTGTGTTCTTTTGCTATTTTATATTCAGGCGTAAAAACCGATTTTTCAATTTTTATCCCAAAGCTGCTTTTTGGCAAATCCCTTATATGTCCCTTGGAAGCCAAAACCAAATAATCATCTCCCAAAAAATTCTTGATAGTTTTTGCTTTTGCGGGCGACTCTACTATAATCAGTGATTTCAAAACAGACCTTTCCTTTTTTTGATTGTGAAATTCTATCAAAAAAACAGATAAATATACTTAAGACTTTAAAACTTGTTTGAAAGAACTTGCTTATAACGTATTTTTGTGATATATGCCTGAAATATTTCAATAATATTTAAATACAGTTCTATATCGTTACTGCTTTATCGGAGCGTTTGTTTTTAATGCGACAAATACTACATTAATACTTTTATATCCATTAAAGCCGATACTTATAAAAAATATTATGTTATAATAAACTTTGAATTTTAATATATGAAATTAGGGGTGGCAATGAAAAAAAAATTATATATAAGCGCCGTTGCGGCAGCTTTATGTCTTGGTGATTTGTACGCAAAGAGTTCGGTTGAAACAATCGAAACAATTGAGGTTATAGAAGCCGCAGAGATAGAACAAAGCTCCAGAGTTTCAGATACAATTGACGAAGAATTCACAAGAGAAATCGGAGCTAATAGTATCGGTGAAGCCTTGCAGCAAATACCAGGTATAGTTAATACATATGGCGAAGACGGAGGCACTAAAGGCGGTGTCAATATAAGAGGGTTTGGTGGTACAAGAGTTCCCGTATTTGTGGACGGTATCCCTGTCTATTCACCATATGACAAAAGCGTAGATGTCGCAAGAATCAATACTTTTGACATAAGTGAGATTATCGTCTCAAAAGGCTATACATCATCACTGCTTGGTTCAAATTCGCTTGGCGGTGCCATCAATATCGTCTCTAAAAGACCATCGGAGCAGATTGAAGGAAGCGTGGGTGCTGGTATAACAAACGGTAAAGGTTATGAAGAATCCCTTAGCATAGGCACGGGACAGGATACATATTATATAGCTTTATCAGTTTTAAATACCCAAAGAGAATATTATAACCTTCCGCACGATTATACACCAAACGGTAATCAAAAAGACTACGGCCGCAAAAGAGAAAATGCCAAAAATAAAGATTTACAAGTAAATTTTAAAGTTGGACTTACTCCTAACGATACGGACGAATACTCCATAAATTATATTAAGCAAGACGGGGAAAAAGGACAGCCATTTGCTGCCAATGATGTTGTTACATCAAGTGTAGACAAATGGTACTGGAAAGATCTTGATAGAATAAGCTACTATGTGCTTACAAAGACTTATTTTGACAATTTTGCCGTAAATTCACGTTGGTATTATGATAGATTTTATAATTTTATAAATAATTACGGTTCAGAGAACTATAACCTTTCTGACAAAGAGCAGACGCATGAGTATAACGACAGCTCTTATGGCGGTATCGTGGAAGGCAGCTTCAGACTATCAGATGATAAAATGTTTAAAGTCTCTCTTTCTAAAAAATTTGATACACACAAATATAATATAGAGAACTTTGCCTATAACCCCAACCCTTACACAGCTCAAGAGCGCGTCAACGGAGATACTCTGTCTGTAGGAATTGAACATATTTGGAAATTTAACGAACAGTTTACTTGGGTCGTCGGTGGGGCTTACGATAGAAATAAAATCACCAAAATAGAGTCCGATATTCCTTTGCCATGGAAGAACTGGCCTGATATTAATGACAGCGAGCTAAAAGAAATTTCGGCTTTCAGCCCCCAGACTATTTTATACTTTCAGCCGAATAATGACTTATTAGTGTATGGTTCGGTTTCAAAGAAAAATAATATACCGTCGATAAGACAAAGATACTCTCCTGAAAATTGGCAAGTGGTTCCAAATCCAGCTTTGGAAGCGGAAGAAGCACTAAACTATGAGGTAGGCGCCGAATATATTTACAACAACTCCCACGTCGCTAAAGCGGCTGTTTTTTACGCACAAACGGATAACTTTATAGTACTTGAAAATGGATACGATTATGGCGATCCAACTGCTAATCCGCCAAGACAGCCTCTTGGTTATATTGTACAGTATAAAAATGCAGGAGAAGAGAAGCACACAGGTTTTGAAGCTTCGCTGAACTCTTATTGGAACGATATGTTCTCTACCACAGTTTCATATACATATATAGATACTAAAATTGTCGATAAAGGTGATTTGGTTAATCCTTACGTAACAGATGTACCAAAACACAATCTTTACGCTTCTGCCAAATTTACTGTTTTAAACAAAGTTAATATTCTTCCTACAGTAAGATATGAGAGCGAACGATACTCATCATTCGGCACAAATGAAAAAAATAAAGGCTTCACAGTTGCCGATATAAGAGTTATTTACCGCCCAATAGATGATTTGGAAATAAGCGCGGGCGTTAAAAATATTTTTGATAAATATTATTATTATGATATCGCATATCCTCAAGAAGGAAGAGGCTACTACGCGAATGTCAGATATTCATTCTAATTCCGCGCATTAGCGCGGATAGAATTTCTATCAACGATTTAACAATAAATCGCAAAATACAATACCATTTTTATATTACCTGTGTTACAATTTTTTATGGATACAAATCTTTATATTATTGAAAAACACAGCGACAACTTTCGTATACTCTTAAGCAGCAAAGAGCACTCTTTATTTAAGGCGCACTTTGAAGGAAATCCGATACTTCCAGGGTTTATATTTTTTCATATATGTGAAGACGTGATGCGGCATAAGATAGTTGAGGTTGTGCGGGCAAAATTTATAACATTCGCAAAACCAAATGATGTTTTAGAGCTTTGCATAACCCAAAAAGAGGATAATTTTTACGCTGTTTTCACACGCGAAGATAAAAAGATTTGTATAATTACGTATAAAATAAACTAAAGGGAAAAATGTGAATAATTCTCAACTGGTTGTAGATACAGCGTTTGTAACACTTGAAAGTATCACAAACGCAAAAGATATATATGTCAGCGAAGATGAGGTTTTTGTAAAATATATTAATGCTTCGCACAAATTTTTAGCAGATACGATTAAAAATGGCAAGCCTATATACGGCGTCACAACTGGCTACGGTGACAGCGGGAAAAACTATTTGGAAGCTAATGAAGCAGATTTATTACAACAAAATCTTTACAGATATCATGGATGCGGAGTAGGAAAACTTTTAACTCCTGAGGTATCGAGATATGCACTTATAGCAAGGCTTATTTCGCTCTCAAAAGGTTATTCGGCAGTATCATATGAACTTTTAAAACGCTTTGAACTTCTGTTAAAGCATGAAATATATCCTGCGATTCCATCGCAAGGTTCTGTAGGAGCAAGCGGCGATTTGACTCCTTTGTCATATATAGCGGCTGTTATTGCAGGAGAGAGGGAGGCATACTTTGAGGGAGAAATTCATAAAACAGCCGATATCTATAATAAGTTAAGCATAAAGCCATATCTTTTTAAGCCCAAAGAAGCTCTTGCAGTTATGAATGGTACGACTATAATGAGCGCAATTGCTCTTGCTTCAATGCAAGAGTTTAAAACATTGCTTAACACTATGGAGTCATTCACGGCAGGTATGTATGAGGTGCTGCTTTGCGACACAACGCCATTGGAAGAGTTTGTGCACAAAGTTAAACCGTTTGAGGGGCAAATTGGTGCGGCAGAGGCAATTTTGAATAAAACAAAAGACTCAAAACTTACTCATGGCAGAGATGAAAGATATGCCAAATTTTTTGAAGACAATAACCTCAACATTCAAGATACTTATTCTATGCGCTGCGCACCGCAGGTTTTAGGCGTTATAAGGGACAACTTGAAAATATCCGAAAGCTGGACAGAACAAGAGATAAACTCTGTAAATGATAATCCCTTGATAGACGCGCAGAATAGTAAAATTTACACATCCGGCAATTTTTACGGCGGGTATGTAGCACACGCTATGGATACTCTGAAAATTTGTGCTGCTAATTTATCTGATTTATTGGATAAGGAGTTTGCTCTGCTTGTTGACCATAAATTCAACAGAGGTCTTGGTGAAAATTTGAAGCTGAAAAAAGAGAACTTTTTTCACGGTTTTAAAGCAATGCAAATAACGTTAAGTTCACTCTCTGCCGATGTTATCAAAAATACAACAGCCGCTTCTGTACACTCGCGTCCAACAGAATCTTTAAATCAAGATAAAGTTAGCATGGGAACGACTGCTGCTTTGGATTTTTCAAAAATGCTGCCTGATATAAAAAATATGCTAAGCATTGCTCTTATCGGGCTTGCACAGGCGGCTGATATAAGAGGAGCGGATAAGGTATCGCCGTTTTTACGCGCCAATCACGACAAAATACGCGCAAATGTTCCCGCACTTAAAGAGGACAGAAGAATGGATATTGATATAGCTAAAATTGTCAAACTGATTGAAAGCGGTACTCTAAAATGAACAAAAGCGTTCTCATTACAGGTTCTACCGGCGCAATAGGCGAAGCGACGGCAAAAGCATTTTTTGATAAAGGATATAAGCTTTTTTTGCATTATAACAGTAATGAACAAAAAGCACGGGAGCTTAGACAAAAATTTAATGCAACACTGCTTAAGTGGAATATGAGAGACGGTGAAGCTATCAAAAAAGAGCTTGAAAATTTAAACGTGAATGTTTTAGTAAATAACGCTGCTATTACGGATGATGCGCATATATTTTGGATGGATGACAAGCAGTGGGACAGCGTCATAGACACCAATCTAAACGGTGTTTATCGTGTAACAAAAGCTGCTCTTAATAATATGATAAAAAATAGAGACGGTGCGATTATCAACATAGTTTCCATATCAGGGTTAATAGGCAATCTTGGGCAGGCAAATTATGCTGCGAGCAAGGGAGCAATTATAGCTTTCACAAAAACGCTTTGCCTTGATTTGGCAAGATTTAATATCCGCGTAAATGCCGTAGCACCTGGTATCATTTATTCAAATATGTCTAAAAATATAGATGAAAAAAGTTACCAAAAGATTATTCCGCTTGGACGTTTTGGTAAACCTGAAGAGGTTGCGGAAGCAATTCTCTTTTTATCTGAAGCGAAATATATAAGCGGCGAAATTTTAAATGTAAGCGGCGGTATGGTTCGCTAAATGCTTGTACTTTTTTCCATTATTTACGGTCCTTTGGTGGTTTATCTTACAGACTCATTTAGTGATACGATATCTGCTGCTTCGGTTTTGGGAATCAGCAGTGTGCTGATTGTAATACACGTATTCAAAAAAAGTCCAGCATGGATTATCCCTCTTATCTACTTTTTTATCTCTTTGGGCACTTTGATTTTCGGCGAAACTGTCTGGCTCAAATTTGGACCGCTTGCCATCTCTTTGGGAACAGCTTTACTTTTTAGCATGCGAGACAAAATGGCCGTTATGATAATAAACAGCATGAAAAACCGATACTTTCAAGAGTACATGAATCAAGAGAGAATTAAACCAATGGCACCCATTTGGATAAGTGCAGCATGGATAAATGTAGTTTTGCATATTGGTTTTTTAGCGTTTGCTTCGAAGTGGCTGTGGGCTTTTTATGTTTCTGTGGGTTGGTACGCTGTCTTTGCCTGCGCGGCGGCTTGGCATATATATTTACAAAGAAAAAATTATGAATAAAGCAATTATTTTATTTTTTTTATCAACTTTTCTTGCAGCGCAGAATACAACGGTAGAATTTGTAGAAACGCGCTATATTGAAGCACTAAATGAAAAAATTACCAAAAAAGGTGAGGCAGAGTTTGGCGCAAATCATACATCAATCCGCTATCTTCCGCCAAATACACGCGAAATAACACTTGAAAATAATACGATAACTATACAAACCAAAGATTCTACCATGCAAAAAAGCATTCAAGAAGAGCGTGAACTTGGCTTAATGCTTACTCTTTTGGAGGCTATATTTAAAAAAGACGAAGCAAAAATAAAGAGCTTTTTTACAGTAACAAACAACACCAGTGAAATCGTTTTGACACCCATTGCAACATCAGCTCACATTTTTAAAATAATTTACACTTCTGATGAAGATAAAATAAAACAGATTGAATTTTTTTTCTGGGATAACTCAAGGATAACTATTGATGTGGTTAAAAAGAGGTAGTCTATTAGCTGTCTTTATCCTGCTTTTGTTATCTTTGTGGGCGCTTGATGTAAAAAGTAAGCTCTCTGCCTCTTTCTCTGCTCTGCTGCCGCAGGGTAGTTCCAAAGAGACACTTTTGATTTACAATACTATAAATCAAGCCCAATATGTCGTACTTGCTGCAAAAGGTACGGATTTGGCGCAAATGCTTTGGCAAATAGAGCAGCTGAAAGGTTATGAGAGCATACGGCAAAATGAGATATTAGAGCATCGCTTCTATCTTGCTGAAATACCAGAAGCTTTGCCGAATTTTGAACAGATAAAAGAGAAATTAACTGTTTTAAAAAAAGAGCTTTTAGATGGTTTTACATTCGCAATGGATAAAGACGATCCGCTCTCTTTATTTAAAAATACACGCATGTTGTCTGCTGCACCAATGATAGAAGGTTTTGAGCAGACTATAGCTTTTAAGCTCAATATCGCGCCAAATCAGTACAAAGAGTATTACGACAAACTCTTAAACATTGCTGAGGCAAATAACGCATTTGTTTTTTCACCGTTTTTTTATCAAGTAGAAAACGCTGAAATTTTCGCTTTTCAAGTTAAATTTATACTCTTTATCTCCATGGCTGTTTTAGCACTTTTGTATCTATATTGGTTAAGACAGCCTGCTCTTTTAATATGCGTAATTTTAACGCTTTTAAGCGCAGCAGCCTTTTCGCAAATTATAGCAGCTCTTATCTGGAGTGAGATTTCGCTCTACTCTTTGATATTTGCCGCAGCTGTCAGTTCTGTGTCTATTGATTACATGTTTCATTATTATGTTTTAGGATTTTACAAGAAATACACTTTTTCCAAAACTGTCTTTTTAGGTTTTTTGACCACATTTGCAGCATTTGCGGCTTTAGGTTTAGTAAACTTCACGCTTATATCCCAAATAGCGCTCACCTCTGCATCGGCATTGGTATTTGCATATGTCTCATTTGTGTTTATATATCCGCATTTAGGGTTTGACAGAACTGATAAAAACAGATTTGATTTTAAAGTCAAAAGGGTATTAAATCCGCTGCTAGTCTGTATGGCAAGCTTGATAATCATCACTTTATCACCACTATGGCTTCGGTTTGATTATGATATAAAAGCGCTTGATATAAAAAACGACTCTTTGGATGCTAAAGCCAAATTAGTGAATTTTGCCAATCAAACTACTGTACTTTTACAAGCAAACTTACTTGACGAGTTGATACAAAAAGCAAAACTCTTACGCCAATATGGAGTAACTTTGAATGCAGCTTCACTGTTAGACACAGATGAGTATCATCAAAAATTATCCAAAATTCAAAAACTTGATTTTGCTTCTTTTAAAAATAATCTAAATAATGCCGCCGCTTCGCTTGGCTTTAAAAAAAGCTATTTTGATAACTCTTATGACGATTCTTTGCTCTATCCAAATCCTCCGTCTTACGAAAAAGAGTTTTTGCTTGCCAATCAAATCGTACATTTTGGCGATAAATTTTACGCTTTGGGATACACAACGCAAAGCGTAATGGAAGAAGATATTATAGAGGTAAACTCTGTACGCCTTTTTAAAAAAGAGCTGTTAAACGCAAGGAACGAGCTTGTATTAGCAGGCGGTTTTACAGTTATTTTTATTGTTGCCGCACTTATTTTTGCTGCAAGAAAAGATTTCTTTAGAGCCTTAAGTTTTGTCTGCACACCTTTGGCTGTTTGCTTATGTATATTCATTTTCATAAAAGTCACAATTCTTCACATCTTTATACTTATACTTATTGTTGCCATAAGTGTAGATTATGGCATTTATGCAGCATCGGGCGGCGGAAAAAAGATAAAAGAGGCTATATGTTATTCTCTTTTTAGTACAATTGCAGGTTTTGGTGCATTGTCCGCAAGCTCTATTGCCTCAATGAGAAGCATCGGCATAACGGCTCTTTGCGCTTGTTTTACAGTAATGATACTTTTATATTTTATGGGGACAAAAGATGAGGCTGATACTTGACAATGAAGATTTGACGCAAAAAATTTATGAGATAAATGAGCAAAACTGCAAAACAAAAGAGCTTGAAAATTCGAGCGGATTAGTTGATTGTGATAGCAGGTTTGACTCTGCCATAGCGATATTTCAAGCTATCTACTCAAATGCAAGAGTTATTTTATATGATACTTCCCATAAAATTTTAGATGCAAAACTAAAAGATGAGATGCATTTGCCCATACTAAAAAGCGGTGCAAAAAAGAAAACATTTTTTGATATTGAGTATGATTTTATGCTTTTTACTTCAGGTACTACAGGCATGCCGCTGGGAGTTTTTAAAACCAAAAAACATATTCAAAATGAAATAGAGGTCTTGGCAGAACTTTTTAAGCCCTATGACATAACCAAAATGGCAGTATCTGTACCGTTTGTGCATATATACGGCATATTAATGCTGACATTAGCAAAACTTTTAGATATTGATTTGCGTTTTCGCGAACGCTTTTTGCCTGCCGACTTGGCAGCTTTAGCAGACAAAAATACTCTTATAGCTACAACGCCTTTGTATATAAATGCTCTTTTGCAAATGAGTGAAGATTATGATTTTGGCGGGGCTTTATTTATAAGTTCAACTGCGCCTTTGTCCAATATAAGTGCTGGAGAATTTTGCAAAAGATTTAATGCAAATATTATTCAGCTTTACGGCTCTACCGAAACGGGCGGTATTGCGTACAGAAAAAACGGCGAGAGTTTATGGCAGCCTTTAGATGGTGTTATTTGCACAAAAGCAGAAGACGGATGTCTGCATGTACGTTCACCTTGGGTCAGCGACTATTCGTATGAAGGCGAATTGAGACATCTCGGCGGTGAAATAAAAACTTTTGATGAAGCAGAGTTTACAGGAGATAAATTTGAACTGAAAGGTAGACAATCAAATATTGTTAAAATCGGTGGCAAAAGACTTTCTGCAATACAAATAGAGGGCATTATTGAAACCCATCCGAAAGTTAAAACCGCACTTATTGACATTATTAAAGCGGACAATAAAAATTCGCTCAAAGATGAAAATTTGCAAATTTATATAGAAGGTGAAAAA
>JAIRKW010000151.1 GCA_031259875.1 Campylobacteraceae bacterium | reverse complement strand
CTCCATTTATCGTGTTATAGTGACCTCATCAAAATTTCCTCCATACCGTTTGCGGCGGCTGTTTTTATACGCAACTGCGATATCAAACCAAAAACATTAAATCTATCTGCCCTGTTTCTGAACAAAGCGATTAAAAAATTTAATCCTTAGTTAATCTATCAATATAATTAAATATATATTTTGTATTCTATAATCAATACTATTAAATACGACTTAAAAAACAAGAGTTTATATGTCCGATTACTCAATTTTATAGAAAATTTGCAATTTTTAGTTAAAAATCAATGACGGATTTTTGAGCTTTTTTATCGGTTTTTATCACACATGTAACTGTTAATTTTACTCATATAAGCAGTTTTCATACCATCTTCAAATGCTTCATTGCTTTCATACTCAAACCCAAAAACGCTTTCCCACAAACTCTCATCTTCCATGCAAAGGTAAAAAAATACCTCTTTATGCCATGCTTCAAAAGCTTTATACAACGCGCCGAACATCTGCTTTTTTATCTCAAGCGGATAAGAGAATTTGCCGCTGCTGTCCAAAAGCGGCATCTGCAAAATACGGCTTTTGTCCGCCCTTATCCTAATCTGCTTTAAGACAGGTTTTATAAAAGTGAGTGTCCCCATAGAGACGAGCGCGACATTTTTAGGCTCAAAACTCTGTATAAGTTCAGTGGCAATAGCCTCATACTCCTCCCGCCATCCTTTAAACCAAATCATGGGATGAAAATGAAATCCTACCAAAATGCCTTTTTGCGAGAGCTTAAGGGCAGCTTCGATACGTCTTTTAAGGCTTGCCGTAAAATGTTCTTCATTATCTATAATCGCTTGAGGATTCAGCGAAAACGTACAAATGATATTAGGCGGGAGATTGGCTTTTAACAGGTAATTTATATTGTCGCTTTTACTTTTAAATTCCAAAATCACATTTGGATTTTTGCGCGCAAACTCTATCAGCGCTTCCAAAATACCATTTTTGTTTCCAAGCATCAAAGAGTCTGAAGACTGTCCCGTACCTATATGATAAATTTTATTTTTGTCCAATTTGATTTGCGAAAGCTTTAAGGCAAAGTCTTTATTTAGTGATATTTTACTGCCATAAAAAGTCTGTATGGAGCAGTATGAACACCCGTATATGCACCCCTCTGCGGCGTCTAACGTTAAAAGATTACAGCATCTGGTTTTTGGCGAGGCAACCGGACATCTGCCAAATCCTATAACATTTTTATCGATATTTAAAAACTCAATTTCTCTGTTTTGTTTTTGCTCTTTTATAGGCAGATACTCTTTTGGGGAGTTTTTTATCTGCTCATACTTTTCAAAAAAACTTTTAAGACTCTCTTTGGAGCTCGACTTATCGTGCCATAAATTTTCTATATCAAAATCCCACATCTGCAAATCAACAGCTGCTGTTACAAATTCTCTTATTTGTGAAAAACTAAAACGGTAAAAGTTTGATTTTTGCTCTATGAACTTTTGTGTTTTTAGATGTAAGCTTGCAAATGGACTTTGTTCGCACGCTTCACTAAATTTTGACATAAATACTCCACAGCGGCAGCGTTTTTTGTATCAAAGAATTTACTTTGGCTTTTGTTGGAACGGCTGCATCAAGATGGTCAGATACAACTTTAAATATATATTTTTCTACATTTTTTGAGATACTGCTCAAAAAAGCCTCTCCCTCCTGATCAACCAAACAGGAGTTTATGCCCTCATCGCTGATGATTGCGCTTTTGTGTGAAGAGAGCGAAGCATAGGGAATAGAGAGATTTTTATGCGTAGCGCAAAACAGAGAGCCTGTTTGTATATTTTTATCGCTGCATCCTGCCATACCGATATTTATTACTCTGCAAGGCGAAAAGAGTTTAAAAGCTAAAGCTAAAGCCTCTTTGGTTTTGACCTCTCCGATACCAGAGACTATAAGCGCGGTATTTTCATTTGTATATATATTGAAAGGGATTTTGCTTTTACATACAAGATGAAAAAATCCTATTATCGGTTTTGCTTCGGCAACAAGCGCAGTATGGATGAGTGTTTTGATTCTTAAATTTTTCATTACACGATTATATCGCTTTAATAAGAATTTTGTGACAAATTCTTCTAAATCAAATATATTTAATGTAAATCGCGCTAAAATCAAAAGTTTAATATTTTGATAAGGGAGCAAATATGGCGCATAAAGAGGGAAGAAGAAAATTCTTCGGCTACGCGCTCAGTGGATTTGCCGCTTTGGGAGGCGTTTTGTCTCTTGGAGCAATGAAGAAGAGCTGGGATCCGCTGCCGAGCGTAGAAGCTGCCGGTTTTCTGACAGTCGATCTTTCGCCCATGAAAGATGGTGAAAGCCGCACTGTAGAGTGGCGCGGATTACCCGTTTTTATTCTAAAAAAAACGGCTGAGATGAAAAAAAACGAACGCAGAGACGTTGTGGTGGAAGACGCAAATTATACGGTAGTCGTACAGCTTTGTACGCATCTTGGATGTATTCCGGAATGGAAAAAGTCTAAACAGCAGTTTTACTGTGCGTGCCATGGCGGAGTATTTAACGCTGATGGGCTTGTTGTGGTAGCTCCGCCTCCAAAACCGTTGGATATACCGCCTTTTAAGATAGATGGTACTACTCTGGTTCTTGGCGAAGAGGGTCTTGAGTATAAACAACTCACGGCCAAAGCATAAGGAGGCAGGCAATGGCACATATTAGAAAAGCTACAGGTTTTATAGATTGGCTTGACCAACGGCTGGCAATTAAGCCTTTATTGAAAGTGTTAATGACAGAGTATTGGATACCTAAAAATATTAACTTTCTTTGGGCTATGGGCGTTGTACTTTTAGTACTTTTTGCAATACTTTTTATAAGCGGACTATTTTTACTCATGTATTACAAGCCCGATGTTAAGCTTGCATTTGACAGTGTGAATTTCACAATCATGCAAGAGGTTGCATATGGCTGGCTATGGCGTCATTTACACGCTGTTGCGGCATCTTTAATATTTCTTATCATATATATACATATGTTCGTGGCAATATATTACGGTTCATACAAAAACGGCAGAGAAATTATCTGGATCAGCGGTATGCTATTATTCGTCTGCTTTTCAGCTGAAGCATTCAGCGGGTATATGCTTCCTTGGGGGCAAATGAGTTACTGGGCGGCAAAAGTCATTACCGAACTGTTTGCAAGCGTTCCGTTTATAGGCGATGATTTGGTTGTATGGATAAGAGGTAACTTTTATCCGGCAGATGCTACTTTGACAAGATTTTTCATGCTTCACGTGGTCTTGCTTCCTATCGTTATCATAGCAATTATCGCTCTTCACTTTTACTCTTTGCGCATGCCTCACGTTAATAACCAAACAGCTGAAGAGTTTGATTTTGATGAAGAGGCTGACAAATATAAATACGGTAACAAAAAACAGTCTAAAGTCATAGCTTTCTGGCCTGACTTTTTATGTAAAGACTTCTTTGTAGTCAGCGTATTTATGGTGTTGGTATCATACCTTGTATGTTTTCATTTTAATTTTGCGATGGATCCTATCAATTTTGATCCGGCGGATAACCTCAAAACGCCTGCACATATTTACCCAGAATGGTACTTTTTATGGAGTTATGAAGTGTTAAGAGGCTTCTATTTTGATATAGCAGGTATTCCGGCAATGAATATAGGATTAATTGCGTTTGGGTTTGCTCAAATTGCATTTTTCTTGCTGCCGTTTTTAGACCGCAATCCTATCGTAAAACCAGCATCCAAAAGACCATTATTTAAAATATGGTTTTGGCTGTTGATTGTTGATTTGATATTGTTGACAATTTACGGCAAACTGCCTCCAGGCGATGATATATACAGCCTTTTTATATCAAATAACTTAGCTGGTTTTATCATCACGGTACTGTTTTTGGTGCTTTTTATCGCATTGCCGATTATCACAATCATTGAGAGAAAAAGAGATGGGGGTGCAAAATGAAAGAGTTGAAAATTTTAGCAATTCTTATCTTGTTCACACTTATAACATATATTGGTATAGAACCTTTTGCGCATACTCAAATGAGCCCCGGTGTAGCAAATGCAAATTTTGATTACGAACAAGAGGATATAGACCTTGCGAAAGTTAGGATAGAAGAGGCAATAAATGCGCTTAAAAAAGCGGAAGAAAAATTCGCCGAAAACACAGCTGATGAAAATCTTCAAAATGCTGTAGAAAGCGCAAAAAGAGAAGTTGAGACGAGAGAGAGCGATTTAGTAACTTATCAGGAACTTTGGGCGCAGGCAAATGAAATAGCTGCGCTTGAAGGTAATACTGAAAGCGGTGAAGAGCTTTTTATTATGGCGTGTGCATCATGCCACGGATTATCGTCTCAAGGAATAGAAAGTCCGTTTGACGCGGCTTTATCATCTGAAAGTTACGGGGTAGCTGTACCTGACCTCAGTCTTTCTGGAGCTGTTTATGATAAAAAATTCTTAGGCGCGCTTATTGTCAATCCTGCACAAGCTTTGAAAGTATCCAAAAAATTCAATGATGAAAATCCGCTTCCTATGACGCCGTTTTACGGCCTTGAAGATGATTTAAATCAGGAAACTGCCGACATCATTGCATATTTGCAATCCATAGCTCCACAAGATGTAAGCGATAAAGAAGTTTTTGAAACAGCTTGCTTGCGCTGCCACGATATGAAATACGATGCATTCTATTCACCGACAGAAAAGAGTGCCCTGAAGGGTTATATGGGCTCAAATCCGCCTGACTTATCTATGATGATTCGTTCGCGTCTTGCCGATTATCTTGAGAATTTCATCAACGACCCTCAAAAGAAGCTTGACGGTACGGCAATGCCTCGTGTCGGACTTACAAAAGAACGCACAGAGCAAGTCATAAGCTATCTTGAAAAAGTCGGCGACAGCAAAAAAGATGAGAGAAGTACTGTTGGTATTGGTATGATTATATTCTTTGTGATAATGACATTTTTTGCTTATATGTGGAAAAGAGAGGTTTGGAGAGAACTTCACTAACCTTGCGGGGAGTTTAAAAACTCCCCAATTTTTATTTTGATTATTTAAAAATGTAAACTATGCTTGAAGCGGCAATTCTATACATAACACTTTTTCCAAAGCCTATGCAAGCGAGACAAAATGGGAATTTTGGCTAAACTTTTGGCTTGTTTTCTCCATTTTAACGATAGTGTATGCCAATCTTTGGGGAGAAATTTTCAAAACGGCGTTTGAATTTGGCCTTAATCCCGTCAAAATTTTAAGCGAATATGCAGCAATCGTTTTCATATTTATTCTAATCGTAAAATCCCAAATAAAATCCATACGCGTAAAATCCGTTTTATTGATAATAATTCCGATTTTATCCGTATTGACAATGGTGGCAATAAGCGCGCTTATATATTAATACCGCACTTGCTGCCTGTTTATTAGATTTTTGCTCATTTTTTTGCACTAAAAGCAATTGGCATTTTTATAATTTAGTTAAAATATACGGATAATATTTTTCTATTTTATGTTCTTTAAATGGTATTACTGCACAAAATTGCTTTTACAAGACAGAATTTATGGCATACCGGAATTGAGACAACTCTTATAATATCAGATGAGATAGATAATCAACACAAAAAGATAGTCGAAGCAATTATATTGAACGATAAAAATATTATTAAAAACATACTCTTTCATATAACCGACTATATTATTTCGCATTTTTCTTTTTGAAGAAGAATTGATGAAAGAGGCCAAATATCTGCACTTTATGCAACATAAAAGTACTCACGAAAATTTTATATTAAATATCGGCAGATATAAAATCGCTTTCAACGAAAAACGTGACATAGCCAGTCAGCACATATCATTTATTGCATGAAGACGGAGTATATAAAGAATTTATTGTAAAAGCAGATTTTGCAATAAATTTAGGAAGTTTTGGAATTTCAAAGAAGAGCGAACAAGTTTTTAAATAATTTTCCAATTAATTTTTAATACTTTTGTGTATAATGCCATTAAAATAATACCTTTTCTATGTTTTTAGTTCTTTTATGTATTGTTATTAAAATGATTTTCTTTTTTTAGTTGAATCAAAACAAGGGTTGTATTAAAATTCCATTGCCCCAGTAACATAACCTCCCATATGAAATGTCGAACTGAAACAAAAACTGTATTGAATAACCAAAAAACTATGAGTTGCAGAAATACATAAATCAATTCAATGCAATAACAAGCAAAAATTGATAAAAGAGATTTCAATACAACTCTTGTTTCGGTTCAACTTTAATAAAATAACTTCAAAAGCAATCTAAATTTTCATATAAGGTTTTTGTCCTACTCCATAAAAATTATTACCTTCGCTGTCTATCGCTA
>JAIRKW010000096.1 GCA_031259875.1 Campylobacteraceae bacterium | reverse complement strand
TATTACAACTCTCTTAATTTTGCTATCTCGTCACGCAGTTTTGCTGCTTTTTCAAATTCTAAAGCTTTTGCGGCTTCGTGCATTTTTTTCGTCAATTCTTTTACTATTTCGCGTCTTTGGGAAGCTGGGATTTTATCCATTTTTTTCTTTTTTGAGGCAAGTTCGTCTATATTTTCCACATGCAGATTTTCATCCAATTTTCTTATAACTGTTTTTGGCGTGATATTGTGCAGAACATTAAACTCTTCTTGTTTCTTGCGTCTGGCAGTTGTGATATCAATCGCTTTTTGCATTGAAGCAGTGATTTTATTTGCAAAAAGTATGACTTTGCCGTTCTCGTTTCTGGCACATCTGCCCATAGTCTGTATAAGACTTGTTTCGCTTCTTAAAAAACCCTCTTTATCGGCATCTAAAACACCTATAAGCGAAACCTCCGGTAAGTCAAGACCCTCTCTTAAAAGATTGATACCAACAAGAACATCAAATTCGCCAAGTCTAAGCCCTCTTATCAATTGATTGCGCTCAATAGCGTCAATATCGGAATGCATATATTTTATCTTTAGTCCAAGCTCAGCATAGTAGCGTGTTAGCTCTTCTGCCATTTTTTTCGTCAATGTTGTTACAAGGACGCGTTCATTCCGCGCCGTTACCTTTTTTATCTCGTCAAATAAAATCTCCACTTGATTATGACTTGGTTTTATCTCTATAGTAGGGTCAAGTAAGCCCGTGGGTCTTACAACCTGTTCGGCGATATTTTCATTCGATAATTCAAGCTCAAGCGCGGCAGGTGTTGCTGATACAAAAAGATAAGCAGGGGCTTTATTTATAAATTCATTAAACATTAAAGGACGATTATCTAATGCGCTGGGCAGTCTGAATCCATACTCTACAAGCACCTCTTTGCGGCTTCTGTCTCCGGCAAACATACCTCTAAACTGCGGCAGACTCACATGCGATTCGTCTACGATAACAAGATACTCTTTTCCTATCGCTTCATAGTAGTCAAACAGCGAATAAGGCGTTTCGCCAGCTCTCTTACCTGTCAAATGACGTGCGTAATTCTCTATCCCTTTGCACATTCCTGTAGCTTCTATCATCTCCAAGTCAAACTCAACTCTCTGTTTTAAGCGTTGATACTCCACCAATCTATTCTCTTTTTCAAAGAATGCAAGTCTTGCCCCCAACTCCTCCCTTATCTCTTCCGCAGCGGTTTTAAGCCTCTCTTGACCTACTATAAATTGATTTGCGGCGTAGATGATTATCTTATTCGCACTCCTTAATTTATTATTTGTGAGCGGGTCAAAATAGATAATCTCTTCTGCTTCATCACCAAAAAATTCTATCCTGACAGCTTCCTCTTCGCTGTATGCCGGATATATATCCACAGCCTCGCCCATAACTCTGAAATTGCCTCTGTCAAAGTAGTTGTCATTGCGCTTATATCCCATATCTACAAGTTTTAAAAGAAGTGTTTTTTGGTGTATGAGACTACCTTTTTCTATCACTTCCACCATACTTTTATATTCGTTGGGATTGCCAAGTCCATAATTTGCCGACACGGACGCCACGCATATCACATCATCAAAACTCAAAAGCGATGCGGTTGCAGAAAGCCGCAGTCTCTCAAGCTCTTCATTGATGGAACTGTCTTTTTCTATAAACAGATCTTGCCTTGGTATGTATGCTTCAGGCTGATAATAGTCATAATAACTTATGAAATACTCTACGTGGTTTTTCGGAAAAAAGCTTTTAAATTCACTATATAACTGTGCGGCTAAAGTTTTGTTATGCGTCATCACTAAAGTAGGCATTTGAAGCTCTTGTATAATATTTGCCATAGTGTATGTTTTGCCGCTGCCAGTAACTCCTACGAGAGTTTGATATCGATTGCGGGTTTTAATAGAAGCTGTAAGTTTATCTATCGCTTGAGGCTGGTCTCCTGATGGCTGATATGACGATACAAGTTCAAATTTTCCCAACGTTTTTCCTTTCTTATATACTATGTATACTTTTTCAAAGGGATTTTTGTTACAATTATATCCTAACATCATAAAACAAGGACTTCGATGGGCGACGATAACAAAATTTCCGCTATCCTCAGTGATAAAGTAGAGAAGCTTATAGTGAAGTTTAATGCGCTTGAAATGCAAAACGGCGCTTTGAAAGAGGAGGTTGAGACTCTTAAAGCCGAACTCTTTGAAAAAGATGAGCTTATAGCCAAACTTCAAAACGATATCAAAGCCAAAAGTTTAGAAACTGATGAGCTTTTGGAGAAAATAGAGTCCGTTCTGAATATATGAAAAAAATCACGATATCCGTTTCCGCCAAAAGCTTTGATGTAACTTTAGAAGATGAATTTGCAAATTTTTTTTCAAAGGAGATTGAGAAGCTTTTTAAAAATAAAAATAGTCTTGAGATAAAGGATATATTGGCAGCTTTTATACAAGAATGTCACGATAAATTTGAAAATGAAAAGATAGAAAAAGAGATACTTCATCAAGTGGAGAAAAAGCTATTTTAGATTTCTTTAAGATTAGAAAGAGTACAATCCTCATATGTCAATAAGCGTATTGACAAATTTATTTTTAAGGAGTCTCCCATGAGACGCGGTTTTACTATGATTGAGTTGATCTTTGTGATCGTTATTTTAGGTATTTTAGCAGCTGTGGCTATACCAAAACTTACGGCTACAAGAGATGATGCTAATATTGCTAAAGGTTTGACTGAAGTTCAAATGGCTATCGGTGATTTTGGCGCTTACTACACTGCGCAAGGTCGTTTTGCTGATAGCGTTAGTGAAATGACTAATGTTGCTAACTTTGACAACACGAGCGTAAATGCTAGCAAAAGCGGAGCTGAAATTATTTATCAAACAGCAATAGGCTCTCAAAAAGATCCTTGTGTGAAGATAACATTTTACGAAGCAGGCGTTATAAATGTTGCGGCAGGAAGCGGTAGTGGTACTGTTTGTACTGAAATGCTTAAAGATAGGACTTTGAATACTACTATTCATTCAAACAGTGGTAATATTAGTTTCGGCGGTACAGGTATCAACCGCGATTAATTGATATAAATTATCTGCTAATATTCAAGGTGAAAACATAAAATTATGTTTTCACCTTTTTTAATTTTTAAAGGAGTTTACATGAAACGCTCAGCTTTTACAATGATAGAACTTGTATTTGTCATAGTTGTCTTGGGCATTTTGGCTTCTATTGCTATTCCTAAACTTACGGC
>JAIRKW010000081.1 GCA_031259875.1 Campylobacteraceae bacterium | reverse complement strand
ATTCTCCGCTTTCACTGAATGAGATAAATCTTTTAACAGGTGTTTTGTAGAGTTTGATACCTATATGAGTATCATCTATATATCCGACCGTTATACCATAGTACAAACTATCGCCAAAGCGAAAATCAAAAAGCGTGGTTTTAAAACCAAAAGTTACATTGGCATACGCGCTGGCCATATCAAAAAGCTCTTTTGCAAAAACTTGAGAAAGCAGATACTGCGCCTCTTGATTTATCATAACTATTTTGCCGCTTGAGTCAAAAAGCACAAATGGATTGTAGTCATTATCCAACCACTGTTCATAAAATTGTGTCAAGTGTTTCAACCTTTATAATACTCTATGAGAAGTTTTCCAATTTTTGGATTTTTTAGCTTTTTAATAGCTGTGTTTTCTATCTGCCTTACGCGTTCTCTTGTGGTATTCAATATAATAGATACCTCCTCAAGAGTCATATCACCCAAACAGTAATCGCCATAAACGGCTCTTGCTAAAGCTATATAATAATCCGCCGTATCCCGCGCATACGCTTCTTCTATAATGCGTATTTTAGCTTTTTGTTCATTGCTTAAAGGTAAATTACCTACTTTGTTTGTTTTTTTCATCTATTCGCTTTTTACAACTCTTTGATAATAAAACTTTCACAGCACTGCTAAAAAATTAACTTTCCATATAGCTTTTCAATTTTTTACCTACTTTCGGATGTTTTAACTTTTTAATGGCAGAACTCTCTATCTGCCTTACACGCTCTCTTGTAACATTGAGTTCTTTGCCTATCTCTTCAAGTGTTCTGTCGCTCTCATCCTCTAAAAGCCCAAAACGCATTCTTATGACGGCTTTCTCGCGCTCATTTAATTGCTCCAAAACTTCATCTATTTGAGTTTTTAAATCACTTTTTAGTATATGCTCTATCGGCAAAAGTGCACTCTTATCTTCTACAAAATCGCCAAATTTCCCGTCATCTTCATTACCTATTGGAGCTTCTAAAGAGATAGGCTCTTTTGTGATTTTTATCACATTGCGTACTTTGTCTGGAGTTAATGCAACTTCATTAGCTATTGTCTCAACATCAGGCTCTTTACCATCCTCCTGCAAATGTTTTCGTACGACTTTGTTGATTCTGTTTATCGTCTCTATCATATGTATCGGTATTCTTATGGTTCTTGCTTGGTCTGCTATAGCACGGCTTATGGCTTGTCTTATCCACCACGTAGCATATGTTGAAAACTTAAAGCCTTTTTTATACTCAAATTTATCAACCGCTTTCATAAGTCCGATATTGCCTTCTTGTATCAAGTCCAAAAATGGTAAACCCCTGTTGGTGTAGCGCTTGGCTATTGAGACAACAAGTCTGAGGTTTGATTTGGACATTCTCTCTTTTGCTTTATCGGTTATTTTCTTGCCGCGTTTTATCTGTTCTAAAATCTCTTTTAAAACTTCAGGTTCAAGACTGAAAGATTTCTTTGAAGCTTCTTTAGTCTGAAAGAGTTTTTTTATCTCTGTATACGTTGAAATCATCGTAGTTTCAGGCACCATAGAAGCAATCTCATCTTTGCTGAGCTCCGTTATTTTAGCCAAAATCTTTTTGTGGTTATTTTTTAGAGTATCATTGAAAAGAGATAGTTTATACTCCAATCTTTTTAACTCTTTCTCAAATTCAGCATCGCCTTTTAATGCGCCCTCAATAGCACGCACAAGCTCATTTATAAGTTTGCTTGTAGGTCCCAAGTCCATCAATTTTTCTTTCAAAACTCTTTTTTTATACGCTACAGCAAGGTTATACTCCAGAGGTTCATCTTTATTTTTATTCTCATTCATTTTTGCCGTAAATTTCATCCACTCTTTTTTGGCTTTCTCTAAGGCCTTAAAACTCTCTATAACATTTTCGGAACGTTTAAACTCTTTTTTCGCCGGAACTCTCTTGCCTTCTGTATTTTCATCCAAATCAGCCTCATCGTCGTCTTCCAAATCGCTCTCTTCTTCATCATCAAGATCATCATCAAAGCTTTTAAACAGCTCTTTTACTCTGCGCTCTCTGTTTACAAGCGCTTCTTTATATTCAAGGATAAAATCTATAAGATAAGGTACGGAACAAAAAGCATCTATAATAATATCTTCACCAAGTTCAATCTTTTTACTGATTTGAATCTCTTCATCTTTTGTAAGAAGCGATATTTGCCCCATCTCTCTTAAATACATACGAACAGGACTGTCACTCCTTGACCATTCCAAAAGTTCCTTTTCGTTTGCTAAATCAAACTCATCTTCAAGCGTTTCGTCTTGAAACTTCTGTTTCTCTTGTTCTCGTTTTTTGGCTTCTTCTAGATTGCGCATTTTGGCTATTTCAGCTGAAGTTAAAAGTGTTACGCTATATTTCTTTAAAAGCGTATCTATCTTTTTAATGACAATCGAAGTAGGCTGTTTTGGGAAAAATTCTATTAATTCGTCATAAGTAACATATCCGTTCTCATTTTTTTTCAAAAGTTCTTCTAGGTTAGTAAATACATCTTTTGGCGCTGACATAAACGTTGCTCCTTGTAGGGTTCGGAAGTTGATAAAAAGGTATATATTATACCATAATTTTTTTAAACCTTATTGAGATTTACCAAAAAAAATATTTCAAACTCCTGTTTTCAAAAAATCGTTTTAAAATCGTTTTACTTATTTACAATTTTGTAAATTTTTAAGGAGTCAAAAATGTCTTTTCGTATAGAGCATGATTTAATAGGAGATAAAGAGATCTCCAATGATTGTTATTATGGTGTGCAAACAGCGCGTGCACAGGAGAATTTTTATATAACAGGAGTTAAACTTTCAAGTTTTCCTACCTTTATAAGGTCGTTAGCTCTTGTTAAAAAAGCGGCAGCTTTGGCAAACTATGAGTTGAAGCTGCTTACAGAAGCCAAGAAAAATGCTATTTGTGAAGCATGTGATGAGATAATAAATGGAAAATATCACGACCAATTTGTTGTAGATATGATTCAAGGAGGAGCCGGCACTTCAACAAATATGAATGCCAATGAAGTTATCGCAAATATCGGACTCGAACTTATGGGGCACAAAAAAGGCGAATACAAATATCTGCATCCAAATAATGATGTAAACCTTTCTCAATCCACAAATGACGCTTATCCTACGGCTTTGCGTATAGCCATTTATGAGAGATTGGGAGGTTTGATAGAGGCTATGGGTATCATAAAAGACTCATTTGCAAAAAAGGCTTTGGAATTCAAAGATGTGATAAAAATGGGAAGAACGCAGCTGCAAGATGCTGTTCCTATGACTTTAGAGCAAGAGTTTAGAACTTATGCTGTCATGATAGGCGAAGATATACAAAGAGTAGATGAGGCAAGACAGCTTGTAAGAGAGATGAATCTTGGCGCAACCGCTATTGGAACTGGTATTAACTCACATCCTGACTACTCAAAGCTGGTAGAGAGCAAGCTTCAAGAAGTTACAGGACGTCCATTTATAACGGCTAAAGATTTAATTGAAGCCACCCAAGATACAGGCGCTTATGTGCAAATTTCCGGCGTTTTAAAAAGAGTTGCTACCAAAATGTCAAAAATCTGCAACGATTTGAGACTTTTAAGTTCAGGTCCAAGAACAGGATTTAATGAGATAAATCTTCCTGCTATGCAGCCTGGAAGTTCAATAATGCCGGGCAAAGTAAATCCCGTAATCCCAGAAGTCGTAAATCAAGTATGCTTTCAAGTTATTGGCAGCGATATCACAGTTACATTGGCAAGCGAAGGCGGACAGTTACAGCTTAATGTTTTTGAACCAGTCATCGCTTATAATCTTTTTAATTCTGTAAATATGATGAGCCGTGCATTTAAAACACTGGCTTACACTTGTGTAGATGGCATTACGGCAAATAAACAAAGATGTAAAGATTTGGTATTAAACAGTATCGGTTTAGTAACTGCACTAAATCCGTTCATAGGTTATGAAAATTCAACTTCAGTAGCAAAAGAGGCTTTAGAAAGTGGAGGGTCTGTATACAACATAGTATTAGAAAGAGGACTTTTAGCAAAAGATGAGCTCGATAATATCATAAAACCTGAAAATATGATTAAGCCTCGCAATTTCGGGTTGTCCGAAAAACATAAATTAGATGGTAAACAGACCATCAAAAAATAAAGGAGCATATAATGCTTAGCGCTTTTTTTAGTCCTGAAGTACTCTTGATACTGCAAGTAATTGTAGTGTTGGGAGCCATCTTTATAGGCGTTCGTTTAGGCGGTATAGCCATAGGTTATGCAGGCGGTATAGGGTTGATAGCTTTATGCTTATTCTTGGGTATGGATCCAGGAGGCATCACTGGAAGTAAAGTGTTAATTCCCATAGATGTTATTTTGATAATTATGTCTGTTATCGCGGCGATTGCAGCTATGCAAGTTGCCGGCGGACTTGATTATTTGGTGCATTTAGCGGAAAAATTATTAAGAAAAAATCCAAAATACATAACATTTTTAGGACCTGCCGTAACATACTTTTTAACAATATTTGCAGGCACGGGGCATACAGCTTTTTCAGCGCTTCCGGTTATTGCCGAAGTTGCGAAAGAGCAGGGTATCAAACCGTCTGTGCCTTTGAGTGTTTCTGTCGTCTCATCGCAGATTGCTATCACAGCTTCGCCTGTCTCAGCAGCAGTTGTTTTTATGAGTGGCGCGTTGGAACCTCTTGGAGCAGGATACTTGACAATTTTAATGATTTGTATCCCGACAACTTTTATAGCATGTATGATAACTGCTTTTATTTGCAACCTTTTTGATACAAGTCTTAGCAATGATGCTGTTTATCAAGAGAGATTGAAAGAGGGTTTGGTCAAACTTCGCGGACAGCAAGAGTTTATTGCTAAAAAAGGTGCAAAACTATCCGTTTTACTATTTTTAATCGGTGTTTTGGCAGTTGTTTTGTATGCTACAGCTATAAGTTCAACTATTGCTTGGATAAAAAATCCTGTAGTAGGAAGAGATGCTGCCATTATGATATTTATGCTTACAATTGCAACTTTGATTGCACTTTTTTGCAAGATAGATACTGATAAAGTTTTAAATGCGTCAACATTCAAATCAGGTATGACTGC